>NZ_JCALCO010000020.1:0-116668 GCF_059812385.1 Mycobacterium sp. NGS58
AATGCGGCCCAAGGGCTGCCGGGTCTGCCTGCCTTATCGCAGCTGGGCCCTCTCATCCAGCAGGCGGCCACCGACCCGCAGCAAGCGACGCAGCTGCTGATGGCCGCGGCGCAGGCTTTTGCCCACAACCCAAGCACGCCTAATGAGTCCAAAAACGTTGCGGCGGCGGTCAATCAATTCGTCGCCGAGCCTGTCGCACCGGCCCAGCACGTGCCCGCGACAGGGGTAGAACCCGGTTTGCAGGCCCACCTGCCGGCCGGCATCGACCCGGCACATGCGGCCGGCCCCGCACCCGATGCTCCGGCACCCGCTGCCGCTCCAGCACCCGATGCTCCGGCACCCGCTGCCGCTCCGGCGCCCGAGGCACACCTGCCGGCCGGCATCGACCCGGCCCACGCGGCCGGCCCCGCACCCGCTGCGGCGCCTGGCGCACCCGGTCCCGCCGAATGGTCGAACGTGCCCGCCGCCGCGCCGGTCCCCGCACCACCCGCACCCGCCGCGGCGCCGCCGGCGGCCAATCCCGCACCGCAAGCCGCACCGGCACCGGCTCCCGCGCCGGCACCCGCTCCCGCGGCGGCTCCCGGGTTCGGCGCCGACACGCCGCCCACGCAGGACTTCATGTACCCATCGATCGGCACCAACTGCCTGGCGGACGGCACCAATGCGATCGCCACCGCGCTGTCGGTCGCGGGGCCGGCGAAGATTCCGCTCCCCGGCCCGGGGCCCGGGCAGACCGCCTACGTGTTCACCGCGGTCGGCACACCCGGACCCGCCGAGGTGCAGAAGCTGCCGCTGAACGTCACCTGGGTGAACCTGACCACCGGCAAGTCCGGGACCGTCGCACTGAAGCCGCGCCCGGACATCAACCCGGAGGGGCCGACGACACTGAGCGCGATCGCCGACACCGGCTCGGGCAGCGTGATGTCGACGATCTTCGGGCAGGTCACCACCAAGGAAAAGCAATGCCAGTTCCTGCCCACCATCGGCTCGACGGTGGTGCCGTAGCGGACCGGCACCGCCATCGTCTCGTCACCCTGAATGCGCGTGTCCCCGAGCGGGGGCACGCGCATTCGCTTCGCGCGGGTGCTGCGCTAGTAAGCCATGAACAGGATGGCGTCGCGGTCGTACTCGAGGCCAGGATGGTCGCTGGCGAGGTGAGCTTGGGTCAACTCGACCAGTTCGTCCTCATCCTTGCCGACGATGGCTTCGCCGCAGGGACACGTTATGTGTGTCTTCACGTTGTCGCCCTTCCCTTCTATGGACCTTCTACTTCGCCGCTTTGGCTGCCGCTTTCATCTGCTTCTTGTAGGCACGCACTTTCCCCATCGATTGGGCGTCGACGATGTCGGCGACGGATATGTGCGCACCGGCCCGGCCGAACTCCCCCGCGGCCGCGCGCCAGCCTTTCGGCGTCACGCCATACTGCTTGCCCAGCAGCGCCAAGAAAATCCGCGCTTTCACTTCCCCGAATCCAGGCAATCCCTTGATCCGCCTCAGCAGCTCATTTCCGTCGGGGTCGCCGGCAGTCCACAATCCCGCCGCGTCGCCGTCGTAGCGGTCCACGATGATCTGTGCCAGCGCTTGGATGCGCTTGGCCATCGCCCCCGGAAAGCGGTGTATCGCAGGCGTTTGCGTGCACAAAGCGGCGAACTTGTCCGGATCGCACTCCGCAATGTCGGCGGCATCGAAGCTGCGCATCCGGTCCGCGATCTTCTTCGGTCCGGCGAACGCCGTCTCGAAGGGGACCTGCTGGTCCAGAACCATCCCGATGAGCAACGCCAACGGACTCTGGTCCAGCAGCTTGTCGGCCTCAGGATCTTGAGCGAGGCAAAGTTTCACCGTCAACGATCTTCCTTCCGCTGAACCTCGGCGGGACCGGGGACCCATTGCCGCAAGACTACTCACCAGCGATGACCGCGTTATCGTGGCGTGGTGGTGGACGAGGGCAGGCTGGCACTGATGCTGGCTCGAGACGAATTGCATCAGCTCGTCAATGCCTATTGCCGGGCCGTCGACCGCGCCGACTACGACACGCTGCGCAGCCTGTACCACCCCGAGGCGACCGATTCGCACGGCTCGTTTTCGACCGGGGACGTCGAACAATTCATCGCCCAACTAGTGGGCGCGGAACCGTATGTGCGTGTGTCTCAACACAACATCACCACAACGAACTTCGCCGTCGTCGGCGACACTGCCCGGGGTGAGATCTACTGCCTGGTGTTCCACACCTTCGCCGGCCCCGACCGCGACATCGATGTCATCATCGGCGGGCGATACCTGGACAGCTACGCCAAACACGACGGCCGCTGGAAATTCAGCCAACGCACCATCATCGCGGACTGGGCATACCAAAACGACCCGTCCCGGGTGAGCTTCGAACATCCGAGCACCCGGGGAAGCCTGCGCGGCAAGCCCGGCCAAGCCGACCCGTCGATCGGCGTATTCGGAGCGCCGCAAGACTGAGGCCGTCATCAGCGGTCCCCCTGGGCTCGACGGTGGCCCGGTTGGCGCGGATCGGCATCAATTCGTAGCGTGCCCGGTTCAGTGATCCATTGTGAAATTCTCGGCCCGGACGGGCCGGCGTCGATCGAGTTCTATCGCGAACCAACTCTTGGTCGCGTTGCGTAATCCCGTTGGCGCTCAACACGATCCACCCCAACCCACTCGACACCACCTGGCCATACGGCCGGCGATCGTCAGCCGCTCTTGCGGCGGAATTCCCGGCGGTTCCCCACCGCGCCGTGGGCCCGCGATTGCTTGGCGGCGCCGTCCGTGTGGTCGGACCCGCTTGCAGATTTCGCCTTCTTGCGGTCCAGGGCTTCGCGGAATTTGCGCTTGGTGTCGTCGTCCGACCCGGACGATCCCGCGACGCCCGAAGACTCCGCCGACTTCGCACCCTGCCGGGCATTCGATTCAGCCATAGTGGGCAGCCTAGCCCGCCTTTGCCGGATCCGGTCGGTAGGCGCCGCGGCTACCGCTTCCCCGGCGGCATGCCGTACAGGTGCGAGATCGGCAGCGTCAGCAGGACCCGCCGATCGGTGACCATGGCCTGCCGGTATTCGTCCCAGTCCGGGTGTTCACCGGCGATGTTGCGATACAACGCAATCAGCGCCTCCACGGTGTCGTCGTCGGGCGCGGCCGCCGGGGGCGTCAGCTCGGCGGTGCCCTCGGCGACGGCGTACGACCAACCGTCGTCGGCGTCGACCAGGATCGACGCCCGCGGGTCCCGACGAAGGTTGCGGGTCTTCGCGCGCGGCTCGGTGATCGACACCTGGATCACCACGCTGCGCGGGTCGAAGTGATAACTCACGTTCGAGAGCTGCGGACGCCCGTCACGCTTGATGGTGGCCAGCACCCCGAGGGAGTGTCCGCTGATCAAGGCCAGCAATTTGTCGTCGAAGACTCGGCGTCCCATGACGAAAGCCTACGTCGCGCATGGCCGGCGTGGCCCGGCATATTCGTTGCGTGACCGAGCTGGTGAAATCGGGGCATGACCAAGTACGCGGCCTTCCTGCGGGGCGTCAACGTCGGGGGCGTCAATCTCAAAATGGCCGAGGTGGCGGCCGCACTCACCGAGGCGGGGTTCACCGAGGTCCGCACCGTCCTGGCGACCGGCAACGTCCTGCTGGAGTCGACCGGCGGCGTGGCGTCGGTGCGCAAAAAGGCCGAAGCCGCGTTGCGGGACCGGTTCGGCTACGACGCGTGGGTGCTGGCCTACGACATCGACACGGTGCGCAGCGTGGTCGATGCCTACCCGTTCGAGCGTGAGCTCGACGGCTATCAGTCCTACATCACGTTCGTGGCCGACCCGGCCGTGCTGGACGAGCTCGCCGCGCTGGGCCAGGACGCGGGCCCCGACGAGAAGATCCGCCGCGGTGACGGCGTGGTCTACTGGCAGGTGCCCAAGGGTGGCACGCTGGACAGCAGCATCGGCAAGACAATGGGTAAGCCGCGGTACAAGTCGTCGACCACGACGCGCAACCTGCGCACGCTAGACAAATTGTTGCGCTGAGCCGCAGCCACCAGAAGGTCTGTGCGCCAAGGATTTTCCGGCGCCCGTCGCGCACCCGTCACTCGTCGGGCACCGCTTCGATGTAGCGCACCGCGTCGCCCTTGTCCAACCCGAGTCCGCGCGCAACCCGCACGTACTCGCGGGCCGCGGCCGCCATCGCGGCGTCGGTCGGGTCGTAGCGGGCGATGAAAGTGCCGAAACGCCCGCGGGTTTCGATGATGGCGGAGGTCTCCAGCTCGCGGTAGGCGCGCGCCACGGTGTTGACGGCGACGCCCAGCTGGCCGGCCAGATCCCGAACGGTAGGCAGGCGGGTGCCGGGCGGCAACGCGCCCTCCCGGACCCCGTCGATGACCTGCGTCCTGAGCTGGTCGAACAACGGCTTTCCCGCCTTCATGTCGACCTTCAACCAGTCACCCAGCTCCACTCGTCCAGTATCCCTCACTCCCGGCTATCTTGGTGGAATGCGCGTAGCGGTGCTCAGCGGCGCGGGGATCTCCGCGGAAAGCGGTGTGCCGACCTTCCGCGATGACAAGAACGGGCTGTGGGCCCGCTTCGACCCCTACGAGCTGTCCAGCACCCAGGGCTGGCGCGACAACCCGCAGCGGGTTTGGGGCTGGTATCTGTGGCGGCACTATCTGGTCGCCGACGTCCAACCTAATGCGGGCCACCGCGCCATCGCCGCCTGGCAGGACGACGCGGAGGTCAGCGTCATCACCCAGAACGTCGACGACCTGCACGAGCGTGCGGGCAGCCACTCGGTCCACCATCTGCACGGCAGCCTGTTCGAATTCCGTTGTGCGCGTTGCGGTACGCGCTACTCCGGCGCACTGCCCGCGATGCCCGAACCGGCTCTGGAGATCGATCCCCCGGTGTGTCACTGCGGCGGCCTCATTCGTCCCGACATCGTGTGGTTCGGTGAACAGCTACCCGACGAGCCGTGGCAGCGCGCCGTCGAGGCGACCGAGGCCGCCGACGTGATGGTGGTCGTGGGAACCTCGGCGATCGTCTATCCCGCGGCCGGGCTGGCCGAGCTGGCGCTGTCGCGCGGCACCGCCGTCATCGAGGTCAACCCAGAGGTGACGCCGTTGTCGGGCAGCGTGACGATCAGCATGCGTGAGACGGCCAGCCAGGCCTTGCCCGGTCTGCTGCAGCGGCTACCGGCCCTGCTGAACTGACGGGACGCTCGCTCAGGGCCGGCGCGCGCGGCCGAGCAGTAGCTCGGAAACCGGCATCGGCGCCCAGGACGGCAACGTGAATTCCCGCCGCGACGTGTCGACTTCGAAGCCCGCCGCCACAATCGAGCGCTCGGTATCCCGATGTGTGTGGCAGTTGCCGAAGAGCCGCGGCCACAACGTCGCATCGACAAAGCGCTGCAAGCGCCCCCGCGCCCCGGCACTGGCGATGTGCTCGAGATAGCGCAGCTCCCCGCCCGGCCGCAGCAACGAGTACAGGCGCCCCAACACATCGCCCGGGTTGTTCACCGAACACAACACGAGCGAGCACACCACCGCGTCGAACGGCTCTGCGCCGCTGAACGTTTCGACTGTCTCGCCGGTCACCACGACGCGGGTGGGCACCGCGTCGGCGGCGGCACGGGCCCGGGCCGCCAGCCGCGGCTCGGGCTCCATCGCGATCACCTCGTCGACGGAATCCGGGTAGTGGGCAAAGTTCGTGCCGACTCCCGCGCCGACCTCCAGCACACGGCCGCGCAGGCCGGCCAGATTCTCCCGGCGCATGGCCCGGATCGCCTCGACTTCATGGGCGGCGACGACTGGCCAGATCCGCGCGAACAACGGGTGGTCAACGGTCGTTGTCATACAAACCTCCCGACGCGGATGGGCCCCACTTTACGGTCCCCGACTGACGGCGGTGTCAACTGATATTGGCCACCGGCTCGGGAAGCTCGACGAGTCCTCCACTCGGTTCGAGATTCTCGACGGTATCGTCGGCCGCTTTCTCGCTGATGCCGAAGCGATCGTGCAGCCACGCCAGGGGTTTGGGCGCCCACCAGTTCCATCGGCCCATCACATGCATGAAGGCCGGGACCACCACCATCCGCACCAGCGTGGCGTCGGCGAACACGGCAAGCGTCAGGCCGAGGCCGAACATCCTCATGAACGAGACGTGTGCCGCGATCAGCGCGGCGAACGACATCGACATCACCAACGCGGCCGCGGTGATCACCCGGCCGGTGCGGGCGACGCCGAGCGCCACGCTCTCGTCGTTGGCGGCGTGGGCCTGCTTCGGTGTCGGCTTCGCCGGCCGCGCGGCGCCGGACGCCAGCCAGTACTCGCGGATCCGGGAGAGCAGGAACACCTCATAGTCCATGGACAACCCGAAGGCGATGCAGAACAGGAGCACCGGCATGTTCGCCACCAGCGTTCCGCTCGGCGTCGTTCCGAGCGCGCCGAGATGGCCGTCCTGGAAGATCCACACCAACGCGCCGAACGCCGCCGTCAACGACAGGACGTTGCAGGCCAGCGCCTTGGCCGGCAGCAGCACGCTGCCCGTGAGCAGAAACAGCAAGACGAAGGTGATCGCTGCCATCAAGCCGAGGACCAGCGGAAGCCGGTCCGTGACGGCATCGACGCTGTCGCGGTTGACCTGCGCCAGCCCGCCCATCTCGACGGATCGGCCCGCGGGCCCGGGTACCTCGTGCAACCGCTCGAGCTGGATGCCGTTCGCCTTGGAGAACAGGGGCGCCGTGCTGCTGACGGTCAGAAACGCGCTGCCGTCGGCCAGCCCGGTGGCCCCGGCCGGCGGACCCACGCGATTGCCGGCCGTGAAAGTGCCGCCGGGGCCGGACACCGCCGAGACGTCGGCAACCCGCGACAGGCCGGCGGCATAGCTGTCGAAGTCCGAGGGGCTCAGGCCCGAGGCGTCGGGGATGACGACGGGCACCGACGTCGCCGAGTCATGCGCGAAATCGTTGCGCAGCAGGTCGCCGACCTGATGCGACGACGCCGACCGCGGCAGCACCCGGTCGTCGGGGAAGCCCCACGTCACGCGGAGGAAGGGGTACCCGAGCAGCAACAGCAAGGCGACGACGGTCAGGCCGATCGGCGCCCAGCGGCGCATCACCAGCCTGGTGGACCGATACCAGAACCATTGCTCGACCGGTTCATGCACCGGTTCGGGGCGCCGCAATATCCGCCGCGCCAGGCGGCGCACGTCCAGGGCATCCAGCCGCGGGCCGAGCAGGACGATCGCTGCCGGGGTGATCACGATCGAGGCGGCCGCGACGAAGGCCACGGTCGCCACGCCGGCGTAGGCGAACGACTTGAGGAAGTACATGGGGAACGCGACCGTCGCCGACATCGACAACGCCACCGTGACCGCGGAGAACAGCACGGTGCGACCGGAGGTGGCCATGGTCCGGATAAGCGCTTCGTCGCGGTCGTGGCCCTCGGCCAACTCGTCGCGATAGCGGCTGACGATCAGCAGCGTGTAGTCGATGGCCAGGGCCAGACCCAGCGCGGTGCTCAGGTTGAGGGCGAAGATCGATACCTCAGTGGTGTAGGTGATCAGGCGCAACACCGACATCGAACCGACGACGGCAAGCGCGCCCAGCGCCATCGGCAACGCCGCGGCCAGCAGCCCGCCGAACACCCAGATGAGCACCAGGAAGCTCAGCGGCAGCGCGATCATCTCCATCGTCAGCAGGTCGGTCTGGTTCTGCGTGTTGATCTGCGCGTATTGCATCGCCGCACCGCCGGCCCGCACGGTGACGCCGTCACGGTCATGGACGAACTGGTCCGCCAGCGACTGGGCATTGCTCTGGGCGTAGTCCTCGCCGCCTTTGAGGTTGACGACGATGAGTCCGGACTTGCCGTCGCGGCTCACGAGGTCCGCTGCAGCTTGTGGGGGCGCCGTCCACGGCGAGGAGACGTTGTAGACGAGTGGGGACATTCGCAGCCCATCCACCAGGTCGGTGCCCACCGTGCGCGCCGGCTCACTGCCGGTGCCGCCCGGTGCGGTAACCAGGATCAGCACCTGCTGGCCGCTCTGGCCGAATTTGTTGCTTAAAACGCTCGTGGCGCGGCCCGACTCGGAGTTCGGGTCTTGAAACCCGCCCGGCGACAGGCTCTTGGCGACGGGGACTCCGAAGACGGCGGCGGCGATGATAACCAGGACACCGATGGCGATGATGCGGCGGGGCGCCCTGATCGCGACTCGGGCGGTCTTCTGCAGCATTTCCAGCCCTTCCGCCGCCGGTGCCCCGTTGCGCTGGCCGCTGGGTTGTCCGCGACAACGTAACAAACGCTAATTTGCACACGTCGAACAGTGCGCTTCCGTTAACACGCAGCGTCCGCCCGAATCGTTCAACGCCGCTTGTCAAACCGGTTGGACAGTAAGAGTCCGGCCAGAAAAATGTGTCACAAGTAAGCAGCTCAGGGCCTAAATTGCGCGGTGGACGACGGTCAACCTACTGGCCGGTAAATTGCCAACATTTTCCGAATCGTGACTCAAAGATTCCTTAATGGTGGCCCATACGCTCAATGTCATGTGGATCGACGACACAAGTGCCGACGTCATCAAAGTTGACTTCGATGCCCTCTACCACGGCGACGTGCTGGTGGAAGGTGAGACCTCGGAGCAGTTCGACGAACTGCAAGCGGCAAGCTGAGGCAAGCCATGAGCATGCTCGCACGGCTGTTGATGGCCGAACCGAACGTCAGTCGATGGTTCCGTAAGTAACCCTTGATCCTGGTTAGCACGAAAGCCCCCCGCGACGCGGGGGGCTTTCGTTTTGTCTGTGCGGCTCAGCGAGGGGCCATGCGAATGGCGCCATCCAGGCGGATGACCTCACCGTTGAGCATCGGGTTCTCGACGATGTGCACGGCCAGGGCGCCGTACTCGTCGGGATCACCCAGCCGGGCCGGGTGCGGCACCTGCTTGCCCAGCGACGCCTGAGCCTCCTCGGGCAGCGACCCCAGCAGCGGGGTCTTGAAAAGGCCCGGCGCGATGGTCACCACGCGGATGAGCTCGCGCGACAGGTCGCGCGCGATCGGCAGGGTCATGCCCACGACGCCGCCCTTGGACGCCGAGTAGGCGGCCTGACCGATCTGGCCCTCGAACGCCGCGACGGAGGCGGTGTTGATGATGACGCCCCGCTCCTCACCGAGCGGTTCGGTCTTGGCGATGCGCTCGGCGGCCAGCCGCAGCACGTTGAACGTGCCGATCAGGTTGACCCCGATCACCTTTTTGAACCCGTCCAGCGGGAAGGGACCGTCCTTGGACAGGGTCTTGATGGCGTTGCCAATGCCGGCGCAGTTGACGTTGATCCGCAGCGTGCCCATCGATTCGGCGACGTCTAGGGCCTTACCGACAGCGGCCTCGTCGGTGACGTCGGCCTCGACGAAACGAGCGCGATCGCCCAGCTCACGCACCGCTTCTTCGCCGCGCAGGTCGATCACCACCACCTGGGCACCGCAGTCGAGCAGTCGCTTGGTGGTGGCCAGGCCCAGGCCCGACGCTCCCCCGGTGACGACGGCAACAGCGTCTTTGATCTCCATCCGAGTCCTTCCTGATTCTCTGGATTCCAGCCAACTGGTTGGTTGGGACTATACCCAGTCCTCGAGTACCGTTTCGGCGTCGGCCACCGGAGCGGCGGGACGCGGTGTCTCCGGCGCGGTGCGGGAGAACCGCGGCGCCGGCAGCGGCTGCAGACCGCCGTCGACCTCGTAGAAGGTGTTGCGCTCGGTGATGTGCGGCTCGGTCTGCACCTCGCCGAACGCCAGGATTGGCGTCACGCAGGCGTCGGAGTCGGCGAAGACCTTGGCCCAGTGGTCGCGATCCTGACTGCCGAACTTCTCGGTCAGCACCGCCCGCAGTTCGGGCCAGCGGCTGACGTCGTTCTGGCCGGGCAAGTCGGCGCCGTCCAGGCCGAGTCCGGCCAGCATGGCGGCGTAGAACTGCGGCTCGATGGCACCGACCGCGACGTAGCGCCCGTCGGCGCATTCGTAGGTGTCGTAATAGGGGGCGCCGCCGTCGAGCAGGTTGGTGCCGCGGGCGTCGGTCCACATGCCGGAGGCGCGCATCTGCCACATCATCTGGACCAGCACACTGGAGCCGTCCACCATCGCGGCGTCGACGACCTGCCCCTTGCCGGAAGTCTGCCGCTCCCACAGGGCGGACAGAATGCCGAGCAGCAAGAACATCGAGCCGCCGCCGAAGTCACCGACCAGGTTCAGCGGCGGGACCGGCCGCTCGTTCGCCCTGCCGATGGAGTGCAGGATGCCGTTCAGCGAGATGTAGTTGATGTCGTGGCCCGCCTGCTGACTGCGCGGTCCGGTCTGGCCCCAGCCGGTCATCCGGGCGTAGACCAGCCGGTCGTTGACCTTGGCGCAGTCCTCGGGGCCCAGGCCGAGCCGCTCGGTCACGCCCGGCCGGTAGCCCTCGATCAGCACGTCGGCCTTGGCGATCAGCTTGAGGACGAGGCCGCGTCCTTCGTCGGACTTCAGGTCCGCGGTCACCACCCGCCGGTTGCGCATCATGGCGTCCTTGGCTGTGCCTCCGCCGCCACCCGCGGCCAAAGAAGACGGGCGATCGATGCGCACGACATCGGCGCCAAGATCCCCCAAGATCATCGCGGCGTGCGGCCCGGGGCCGATGCCCGCCAACTCGACAACACGCAGTCCGTTCAACGGTCCAGCCACGATCCACCGACCTTTCGTCCGCTCTGACGCCGCGACCGATCACAACCAAACAACCGGTCGTTCGACATCTTCGCAGCCGTGCCGACAGGCCGCACACCCCGGTCACTTATGGTGAGCCCATGACTTCATCGGCGATCGCCACCCTGACACCCGTCGCAGGCCTGGACGTCACACTGGCCGACGGCGTGCTGTCGGTGACCATCAACCGACCCGACAGCCTGAACTCGCTGACCGTTCCGGTGATCACCGGAATCGCGGACGCGATGGAGTACGCGGCCGTCGACCCCGAAGTCAAGGTGGTGCGGCTCGGCGGCGCCGGGCGCGGCTTCAGCTCCGGTGCGGGCATCAGCGCCGACGACGTCTCCGACGGCGGCGGCGTCCCGCCGGACGAGATCATCCTCGAGATCAACCGGCTGGTGCGCGGGATCGTCGCGCTGCCGCACCCGGTGGTCGCCGTGGTCCAGGGACCCGCGGCCGGCGTCGGCGTCTCGATCGCGCTCGCGTGTGACGTCGTATTGGCTTCGGAGAGCGCATTTTTCATGCTTGCCTTCACCAAGATCGGGTTGATGCCCGACGGTGGCGCGTCGGCGTTGGTGGCGGCCGCGATCGGCCGGATCAGGGCCATGCAGATGGCGCTGCTCCCGGAGCGGCTGACCGCCGCCGAGGCCTTGTCGTGGGGCCTGGTCACCGCGGTCTATCCGCCCGGCGACTTCGATGCCGAGGTGGACAAGGTGATCGCCCGGTTGTTGGGCGGCCCGGCGGTGGCCTTCGCCAAAACCAAGCTGGCGATCAACGCCGCCACCCTGACCCAGTTGGACCCCGCCCTACAGTGCGAGTTCGACGGACAGTCGGTGCTGCTGAAATCCCCCGACTTCGTCGAGGGAGCAACGGCCTTCCAGCAACGGCGCACCGCCATCTTCACCGACCGCTGAAAAGTGTTGCGGTGATCGGCCGAAACGCTTAAGCGGCCTTCGAAGAGGTAATCCTCCCCGTCAGACCCCGATGACTCACGAAGGGCGGAGGATCGATGCCCGATCAAGTGCGATGCCTGGTGACCGGAGCGACCGGCTACATCGGCGGGCGCCTGGTGCCCCGGCTGCTGGACGAGGGCCATCACGTTCGGGCGTTGGCGCGCAACCCCGACAAACTCGCGCAGGTGCCATGGCGGCAACAGGCCGACGTGGCGCGCGGCGACCTCGGTGATGTCGATTCGCTGAGCGCCGCGTTCGACGGCATCGACGTGGTGTACTACCTCGTCCACTCGATGGGCACATCGAAGGACTTCACCGCCGAGGAAACCCGCGCCGTCCGCAACGTCGTGACGGCCGCAGGGCGCGCCGGGGTGCGGCGGATCGTGTATCTGAGCGGGCTGCATCCCGAAAACACCGATCTCTCACCGCATCTCGCTTCGCGCACGGCCGTCGGCGACGCGCTGATCGACTCCGCCATCGAGACGGTGGTCTTGCAGGCCGGGGTGGTGGTCGGCTCGGGGTCGGCGTCGTTCGAAATGATCCGGCACCTCACCGACCGGTTGCCGGTGATGACCACCCCGAAATGGGTGCACAACAAGATCCAGCCGATCGCCGTGCACGACGTGCTCTACTACTTGGTCGCGGCGGCGACGGCCCCAGTCCCGTCGTCGCGCACCTGGGATATCGGCGGACCCGACGTGCTGGAATACGGCGACATGATGCGGATCTACGCCGACGTGGCGGGCTTGGGCAAGCGCTACCTCATCGTGCTGCCGTTCTTGACCCCGACGATCGCCAGCCTCTGGGTGGGAACGGTGACCCCCATCCCGCCCGGCCTGGCGCGGCCGCTGATCGAATCGCTGGAATGCGATGCGGTGATGCGCAATTCCGAGATCGACGGCATCATCAAGCCACCGCCCGGCGGCCTGACCGGCTACCGGCGGTCCGTCGAACTCGCGCTTGCGCGCGCCGCTCGAGGCGTTCCCGAACCCACGTGGGCGTCGTTGCGGACCGAGCCGGCCGAGGCGCTGCCCACGGACCCGCCCTGGGCCGGCGAGATCACCTACACCGATGTCCGCACCGCCGCAATTACCGCCGCGCCCGCGAGCGTTTGGAAGGCGGCCGAGGACGAGGTGAACTCGCGGGCAACCGACTGGAAGGTCGAGGAGCGCACCGAGGGAGCGCTGCTACGGCTGCGCTCCACAAAGCGGGCGCCGGGACGCGAGTGGCTCGAGATTGCGGTCACCGGCCAAGACGGCGGCGGCGCCCGCTATACCCAGCGGTCCACCTTTTTGCCCAGGGGCATACCGGGACGGGTGTACTGGTTGCTCGTCCGGCCTGCCCACTCCGCCACAATGCGCGCGCTGCACCACGCCGTCGTCGCGTCCGCGGACGGCGAGGTCAGACGCCGAACATCGGGGGCAACGCAAGAACCATGATCAGTCCCCACACCAAGTGGGTGAGCATCGGCGCCAGCACGCCGCCGGTGGCCCGGCGCTCGAACGCGCACACCGTCCCCAGGATGATCGCCGCGAAGCCGAGCATCGGGTTGCCGCTGGCCAAGGTCGCACACGTATAGAGGACGGTCGAAATGACGACCGGGTGATAGCGGCCCAGGGCGGTATAGAGCGCGCCGCGAAAGAACACTTCTTCGGCGACGCCGTTGATGAGCGTGATCGCCACGATCACCGGATACCACCCGTGGTGGGCGTAGAGGAGCACCCGGGTTATCAACTCGGCCACCGGCGTGATCTGCCGGGCGATCAGCCCGCCGATCACGAAAACCCCACCGAGCAGGAGGCCGATCGTCGTCCCGGTGATGACCGGCCGTTGGTTACGGCCCCGCCAACAGATGCCACCCAGGTGCAGCGGGCCGGAGATCAACGCTCCTGCGGTCCACACCGCCGCGAGTACCAGGGTCAGCCAGTAGAAGCTTGCATCCCCGGGATGGCGCCGCAACGAAAACCCGAGCACCCCGGCGCCGATGACCACCGTGATGGCCACCAGTACCCGCCGGCGCCGCACCACGCTGGGCGACTCATGATGGGGCACAGCAACATTGGTGATCGCACGGCGCAACTCGCTGAACGCTCCGGTGCGGTACGAACTCGTCGACTGGGTCATGCGGGGCGCACCTTCGGGGTCAGGGCGATCAGGATGTCGAGGCCCGTGCGCACGGCTCCGGCCACCGGGCCCGGAACCTTGTTCACCAGCCCCAGGGTTGGCCGCACGACCGGTGGGGTGACCCGCCGGGCCAGCCGGCGGATGCGCAGCGCGTCACCGCCGGCCCAGGTCGGATCGGTGTTGGCCAGGTGGTGTGGATCGGCCAGCGCGTTGACGGGACGCGGCCGGTGTGTGGACTGGCCGGCCAGGGCCAGGGCAATGGACTCGTCGATGCCGAGCAGGCCGCCGGGCGGGTCGGGAACGCGATCGCGCAGCCCGCTGGCGGCAGCCACCATCGGGTGGTCCAGCGATTCGACCAGGTCGCCCGCCAGCCCCGGCGGCACCGGCAGAGCGACGCCCGTGATCAGCGATGCCAGCGTGGTGTCGATCCTGCCGACGGGCAGTCCGGTGTGCCAGCGGCCGGAGACGCGCGCATACGCCTTGAGCAGCCCCCGGTAGGACGTGGTGTCCGGGCCGGCTATGTCGTACGCCCCGGCGGGCACCACCTCGCGATCGGCCGCGGCGACGAGATAGTGCAACACGTCGCGGATGGAGATCGGGTCGATCGGGTTGTCCATCCAGCTTGGGATCGGGATCAGCGGAAAACGGTCGCCGACGTAACGCATCATCTCGAAGGACGTCGAGCCGGCGCCGATGATGATCGCCGCGCCAAGCCACACCAGCTCCGGGCCGCCCGGGATGGTGAGCGCTTCGGCCACCTCGGCCCGGCTGGCCAGGTGCTCGGACAGGTCCTCGTCCGCCGGCACGAAGCCGCCAAGGTAGACGATGCGTTGCACCCCGGCCTCGCGAGCGGCCGCCGCGAAGTTCGCCGCCGCACTCTTGTCGGCGTCGCGAAATCCGGGCTGCCCGATCGCGTGCACCAGGTAATACGCCACGTCCACTGGCCCGCAATCGGCGAACGCGGAGGCCAGCGTCTCGGGGTCGGCGGCGTCCAATGCCACCGGTGTGACATCGGTGAACCAGCCGAAACGCTTGAGGCGCGCCGGGTTTCGCGTCGCCGCCGCTACCTGGTGCTGATCGTCCAGCAGCGCGGTGACCAGGCGTGATCCCACATAACCGGTGGCACCGGTGACCAGAGCCCGCATAACCCGACCCTAGCGGCCCGGCAGCGTGGCGGGCATGTGAACCGGCGGCGCGGCGTCGCCGTCAGCCCGACATGGAGGCAAGCAGTGATTTCGCCGCCTCGACGGGCGTTGCGCTGAGAAATCCGTCCGGTTCCGGGCTTGCGATGAAGTGTCCACCCAACCGCTATACCCAAACTGAAGCGCTTACCGTCGTCGCCGATCCGCCGACGAGCGAGCTGGTGCTGCCGGGCACGTAGGGCTGGTAAAGACTGTAGCCATGTATTACCTGCTGGTGCTGGCGGTCGGACTCGAACGCGTCGCGGAGCTGGTGGTCTCGACCCGCAATGCGCGCTGGTCGTTCACCCAGGGTGCCAAGGAGTTTGGCCGAGCCCACTACCCGGTCATGGTGATCATTCACACCGGGCTGCTGGTCGGTTGCCTCGTCGAGCCGTGGGCGCTGCACCGACCGTTCATCGGATGGCTGGGCTGGCCGATGCTGGTGGTTGTGCTGGCCAGCCAGGCATTGCGCTGGTGGTGCATCACGACGCTGGGCCGCCGGTGGAACACCCGGGTGATCGTTCTGCCGCGGGCACCACTGGTGCGTCAGGGCCCCTACCGGTGGCTGCACCATCCGAACTACGTTGCAGTGGTGGCTGAGGGGTTCGCGTTGCCGTTGGTGCATACGGCCTGGCTGACCGCCGCCGTCTTCACGCTGGCCAACGCCGCGCTGCTCAGGGTGCGACTGCAGGTGGAGAACTCCGCGTTGGGCTACACGTGACCGACTACGACGCGGACCTGCTGATCGCCGGCGGCGGCCCGGGCGGCCTGGCCACGGCGTTACAGGCTCGCCGGCACGGACTCTCGGTGATCGTGGCCGAGCCGCGGGACAGCCCGATCGACAAGGCGTGTGGCGAGGGGTTGATGCCTGGCGGGCTGGCCGAACTGACCTCGCTCGGTGTGGATCCCATCGGCATGCCGTTTCACGGGATCGCCTACGTGAGCGAAGGACGGCGGGCCCAGGCGCGCTTTCGGGGCGGGCCGGGCCGCGGCGTGCGGCGCACCACATTGCACGCCGCGCTGGCCGCGCGCGCGAAAGAGCAAGACACCGATTGGATCCGCACGCGGGTGACGAGTGTGGCGCAAGACGCCCATGGGATCTCGGCCGCCGGTGTGCGGACGAAATGGTTGGTGGGGGCCGACGGCCTGCATTCGCAGGTCCGGCGCGCCGCTGGGATCAGGGCGACGGCGGGGACGCCGCGGCGCTACGGGGTGCGGTGGCACTACCGGGTGCCGGCATGGTCGGACTTCGTCGAGGTGTATTGGTCGCGCTGGGGTGAGGCGTACGTGACGCCGGTGGAACCCGATCTGGTCGGTGTGGCGATCCTGTCGCGTGGCCGGCCCGACCTGGCTTGGTTCCCGCGGCTGGCCGCCCGCCTGCGCGGTGCCGGCTCGGGACACCCCCGCGGCTGCGGCCCGTTGCGCCAGGTGGTCTCCCGCCGGGTCGCGGGGCGGGTACTGCTGGTCGGGGATGCGGCCGGCTACGAGGACGCGCTCACCGGCGAGGGCATCAGCCTGGCGTTCAAGCAGGCCGCGGCGGCCGTAGACGCCATCGTCAACGAGACGCCGGCGTCCTACGAGCGGGCATGGCACCGGATCACCCGCGATTACCGGCTGCTCACCCGCGCGCTGGTGCTGGGCAGTTCGCCGCGGCCCGTGCGGCGCGCCGTCGTGCCGGCGTGCACGCTGCTACCCACGGTGTTCGGCCGCGGCGTCAACATCCTGGCGGGCTAACGCGCCTTCCAGACCGGCTCCCGCTTCTCGGCGAACGCCAGCGGTCCTTCTTTGGCGTCCTCGGACCTGAGCAGAGCCTTCATCTCGCGCATGGTGCGCTCCCACCCCGGTTCGTCTCCCACCACGACGCCGTCATCGACGCCGTAGGCGACCCGCTTGCTGGCCTGCACCGACAGCGGCGCGTTGACGGTGATCCGCGCCGCCAGGGCCAGCGCGGCTTCGAGCACCGAGCCTTGCGCGACGACCTCGTTGATCAGGCCCCATTCGCAGGCGGCGGCCGCGCTGAGCGGTTCGCCGGTCAACAGCAGCCGCATCGCCACCTTGCGCGGCAGCTGCTCGGCGATGCGAAATACGCCACCGGCGGCGGCGATCAATCCCCGCTTGACCTCCGGGAGCCCGAACTGCGCCCGTTCGTCGGCCACCACCAGGTCGCTGGCCAGCGCCAGCTCGGTGCCACCGCCGAAGGCGGTCCCGTTCACCGCGGCGATCGTGGGCTTGTCGATGAAGTGGTGGACGTATCCGGCGAAACCCCACTCGGGATGGTCGGGGTGATAGAGGTTCTCCCGCCGGGCGATCGCCTTGAGGTCGGCCCCCGCGCAGAACGACTTGTCGCCCGCGCCCGTGACCACTACCGCCCGCACCTGCGGGTCGTGCTGCGCGTCTTCGAGCGCATCCCCGAGTCCGATGCTGACGGCGGCGTTCACCGCGTTTCGCGCTTCCGGGCGGTTGATGGTTATCACCATCACGTTGCCCCGGCGCTCGGCCAGGGCCCCCTTCTCAAGGGCATCAGCCTCCGTCACAACAGTTCCACGATGGTGGCGTTGGCCTGGCCGCCGCCCTCGCACATGGTCTGCAGACCGTACTGAATTCCCTTGTCCCGCATGTGGTACAGCAGGGTGGTCATGATCCGGGCACCGGATCCGCCGAGCGGGTGACCCAGCGCGATGGCGCCGCCGTTGGGGTTGAGCTTCTTCTCGTCGGCGCCGATGTCCTTGAGCCAGGCCAGCGGAACCGGCGCGAACGCCTCGTTGACCTCGTAGGCGCCGATGTCGCCGATGGACAGCCCAGAGCGCTTGAGCACCTTCTGGGTTGCCGGGATGGGCGCCGTCAGCATGATCACCGGGTCGGCGCCGGCCAGGGCGGCGGTGTGCACCTTGGCGATCGGCTTGAGTCCAAGCTCCTTGGCCTTCTCGGCGGACATGAACAGGATCGCCGCCGAACCGTCGGAGATCTGCGACGAGTTGCCGGCGTGAATCACTCCGTCTTCCTTGAACGCCGGCTTCAGCGAGGCCATCTTCTCCATCGGCGTACCGCGGCGGATGCCTTCGTCCTTGAGCACCACATTGCCGTCCTGATCCTTGATACCCACGATCTGGTCATCGAAGGCACCGGCATCCTGTGCAGCAGCGGCCTTTTCGTGAGAATCAAGAGAGAACTGGTCGAGCGCGGTGCGATCGAACCCCCACTGCTCGGCGATCATCTCCGCGCCAATGCCCTGGTTGGGGATCTGGCCTTCGTAACGGTCCAGGAAGGCCTGGGGATACGGGCGCCCACCGTTGGCCAGCGATGCCCCCATCGGGGTCCGCGACATCGACTCGACACCACCGGCGACGACGACGTCGTAGTGCCCGGCGATCACGCCGGCGGCCGCGAAGTGGATGGACTGCTGGCTCGACCCGCACTGGCGGTCCACCGTCACGCCCGGGACGGTCTCGGGCCAACCCGCGGTAAGCAGTGCGGTGCGGCCGATGTCGAGGGCCTGCTCACCGGCCTGCATGACGCAACCCCAGATGACGTCATCGACCAGGCCCGGGTCGACACCGGCCTTGTCGACCAGGCCGTTGAGCACCTGTGCGGACAGATCCGCCGCGTGTACCCCGGACAATCCGCCGTTGCGCTTGCCGATCGGTGAACGCACTGCCTCGACGATGACGGCTTCAGCCATGGTCTTGTCTCCTTTGACATGTGGACTTCGAACGGGTGGAGTCTTGCGTCGATTGTCAACCAAGGGGTTGGGCGGGGGCCGCCCGGGGTGGTTCAGGTACGGAAGCCGGCGCTCAGCGCTGTCCCTCACGAACCAGAATTAGTTCCGATCGCTCGCGGCACAGGGCGATAATGGTCGAGTGAAGCGGCTCAACGGTATGGATGCGTGCTGTTGTACAGCGAGACGCCGAACCTGCATACGCACACCTTGAAGGTGGCAATCGTCGACGCCGCAGACTACGACGGCGAGCTTAGCTTTGACACATTTCGGCACACGCTTCGCCAGCGACTGCATCGCCCATGAGTCGCTGCAGACGGTCGAGTGTCAAGCTGTTTAGACGAGGACCGATAGCGCCGCCGTACCGAGAGCTGCTGGCGCACAACGCAAGTCGATATCGTAGGATTGCCAACCCGCTGCTAACCCATTGCCAGGATCGCACCGACGCCAATCACCGCCACCAGGACCACCAAAATCACCGCGATCACCGCGCGCACGATCTCTTCTTCCGTAAGTCGCCAGCGCGGGTTCATTTCGACGGGAGCGGTGTCGCCTCGACCGGCAAGTGCGTTCATTGTTGCGACCGCCAAAAGGACATCGTCATGCCCGTCGTCCGAGTCTTTCTCGACTGGCTCGTGCGCGGCGATTGCGGTCGTCATATCAGCCCTCCAGGCTCCTCCAGGCTTACGGACGCCGATAGGCGTCATGGGAAGATCGAAAGCTACGGCCTTCTTGTATCCAAAGATACGAGTGCGAGATCGCGATTGCGGTAACAATCCTTAACGGTCGTAGCACAACGCCGTGTGAGCCCGTCAAGCTGCCGTCGTGAAGCTCTACGAACCAGTATTGGCGACCATGCGTCGGATGGCACACGAATCACAATCCGCCCGACGCTAGCGCCGGCCCCTCCATACCGCTCGGGGTCCTCTCGTCGGAGGGTGATTCCTAGCCGGCGGGGTATGCGACCGACTTGATCTCGGTGTACTGATCGAACCCGGCGACACCGTTCTGGCGTCCCACACCGCTTTCCTTATAGCCACCGAACGGTGTGTCGGCGCCGTACGGGGCTCCGCCGTTGATGCCCATGAAGCCGGCCTTGATCCGGCGCGTCACCGACAGCGCCCGCTCGAGAGAACCCGCAAACACGTTGCCGGCCAACCCGTACACGCTGTCGTTGGCGATCCGGATCGCATCTTCCTCGTCATCGAACGGAATGACCGACAGCACCGGCCCGAAGATCTCCTCCTGCGCGATGGTCATCTTGTTGTCGACGTTCGTGAAAAGCGTTGGGCGGACGTAATACCCCTTGTCGAAACCCGTCTCGGCACCGGGCCCGCCGACCAGCGCCGTGGCACCTTCGTCGACACCCTTCTGGATGTAGCCGGTCACCCGCTCGTACTGCCGTTGCGAAATCACCGGCCCGCACAGCGTCCCGGGGTCCTGCGGGTCGCCGCACGTGACGTTCTCGTAGATGTTCTTGAGGATCTCGACGCCCTCGTCATAGCGAGACCGCGGCAGCAGCAGCCTGGTCGGGTTCGCACAACCCTGACCGGCGTGCATGCACGGCGCGATGCCGACCATGCACGCCGTCCCGAAGTCCGCGTCCTCCAGCACGATGGTGGCCGACTTCCCGCCAAGTTCGAGGAACAGCCGCTTCATGGTCGCGGCGCCCTTCTCCATGATCCGCTTGCCGACCACCGTCGAGCCGGTGAACGAGATCAGGTCGACCTTCGGCGACAGCGTGAGCTCCTCGCCCACGAAGTGGTCCGACGCGGTGACGACGTTGACGACGCCGGCGGGGATGTCGGTCTTCTCGGCGATCAGGCGGCCGAGCCGGTTCGCGTTGAACGGGGTGTTGGGAGCCGGCTTGAGCACCACGGTGTTGCCGGTGCCCAGCGCCTGGCCGAGCTTGTTGAGGGTGACCTCGAACGGGAAGTTCCAGGGCACGATCGCGCCGACCACGCCCACCGGTTCCCGCCACACCTTGCGGGTGGTCAGCGTGCCGGTCAGGCTGATCACCTTGTCGCCCAGGTCGGTTTCCCACGCGTACTCGTCGATCAGGCGTGCGGGGTACTTCAGCCCGTCTTCCAGCGGGGCGTCCAGCTGGGGGCCGAACGTGATGGCCCGCGGGGACCCGACCTCGAGGATGAGCTCCTCGCGCAGTTCGTCGATCTCCGACTCGATCGCCTCGTGCAGCTGCAGCAGGCAGCGCTTGCGCAGCTCCTTGTTGGTCGACCAGTCGGTCTCGTCGAAGGCGCGCCGGGCGGCGTCGATGGCCCGGTGCATGTCCTCCTTCGACGCGTCCGAAACCTCGCCGAGCGATTCCTCGGTCGCCGGGTTGATGTTGGTGAAGGTGCCGGCCTGGCCCTCGACGAGCTTGCCGTCGATCATCATTTTCGGCTCGAAGCGGACCTTTACAGCCTCAGTCATATCTGTCACTCTCTTCTGACTCGTTAGAGGGGCGTCCCGCAGTGCGCTGGTTACTCTACGGGGAGCCTTGCTGGAAACTAGCCGATTGGCAAGTGCAGCCCCGGACGGGGCCGGTTATTGGGGGTCGAACAGCACCGGGACCGACGTCGGTGACCGGAAGATCTGGCCGCGAATATGCGGGTCGTTCCCCTCGGGGTCCAGCCGCAGGTTCGGCAACCGGTCGAGCAGAAGGTTGATGGCGGTGCGCATCTCGAGCCGCGCCAGGTGCATGCCGAGGCAGACGTGCACGCCGTGCCCCCAGCCCAGGTGCGCCCGGGCCTCGCGGTGGATGTCGAACGTATCCGGATCGGGATAACGGTCCTCTTGCCGGTTCGCCGAACCGAGCATCGGCATCACCGTCGCCCCGGCCGGGATCGCCACGCCGCCGAGTTCGGTGTCGCGGGTGGCGACCCGGGTGATGGTCAACAGCGGTGATTCCCAGCGCACGCCCTCCTCGATCGCCTGTGGCAGGAGCGACCGGTTCGCGCGGATCGCGTCCAGCTGCGCCGGATCCTTCAACAGCGCCAACAGCAGGCTGCCCAGCGACCGGTACGTCGTCTCGACGCCGGCGGGCAGCAGCAGCCGCAGGAACGAGAAGATCTCCTCGTCCGCCAGCTTCTCCCCGTCGATCTCGGCCACGGCGAGTGCGCTGATCAGGTCGTCCTTCGGCTCGGCACGGCGGGCCTCGAGGATCGGCGCGAAGTACTCGCACAGGGCGGCCGAGGCCGCGAGCCCGCGCTCCGGGTTCATCAGCCAGCTCAGCAGCGAGATCGACCACCGCTGGAACTGCGGGTAGTCCTCCTCGGGCAGGCCCAGCAGGCCGGCGATGATCTGGCTCGGATAGTCGAAGGTGAACTCCTTCACCAGATCCGCCTTGCCGTTGGGCGCGAACTTGTCGATCAGGCCATTGGCCACGCGGGCGACCAGCTCGTCCTGCCAGCGCGCCAATGACTTCTGCGAGAACGCCTTTGAAACCAGGGAGCGCAGCCGCCCGTGGACCGGCTCGTCCATGCCGAGCATCACGCCTTCGCCCAGCACGGGGCCGAACGCGGCGATCACCGCCGACGACGAGAACGTCTCGTTGTCGCGCAACATCTGCTGGATGTCCTCGTGCCGATACACGATGAACATCGGCAGCGACTCCTCGTGGGGAAGCGCGCCCGACGTCTCGAGCCGTTGCACCGGTTCCTCGCGGCGCAACCGCGCCAACTCGGTGTACGGGTCACGCACGTCACCTGATATCGCATCGTCGAATGCGCCGAAGTCTTCTAGATCGTCGAAAAGTTGCTCCATGATTGCCCCTTCAATGCCCTTGCGGCGCCGCATTCTTTTGCGACGAGAACCGCCCCGCCACTGCAGCCAAGCGCTGCAGTACCGGCTGCGGAAGAACACGGGCGACGAAGACCATCGCCTTTTGACTTGTCGTCAACGGCCACGCCCCATCGCGCATCGACCCCTGCCGGGGGATGCCCAGCACGATCCGCGACATGTGATGCATGCCCGACGCTGGCAGGATCCTGTTGGCCACCAACAGCATCGCGGCATCCGGTCCGACGCCCCGGCGGCGGAAAGCCCCGCGATCGTCGATCGCCTTGAGCAGGCCGTCGGTGAACCGCTCCGGCGGCCGTGCCATTTTCATCGCGAAGCGCCCGCGGCTGTTCATGGTGTTATGCAGCCGGGCATACGGCCCGTTGAAGTTTCGGTCATCGGTGGTGCCGGCGTCGGTGATGATCTCGGTGTCATACGTGCCGGCCACCAGGACGGTGACACCGAGACCGAACGGCGCGATCTCGCCCGCCATCGATTCCCCCCAGCGCTCCAGCGCCCCCTTGGCCGCCGAGTACGGCGCGGTGGCGGGCTGGCCCCGCACCCCGGCCGCGCTGGACACCAGGACGATGCGTCCCTGGCCCGCCGCCCGCATCGACGGCAGCAGGGCCTGGGTGAGCGTGACGGGGCCGAGGACGCTGGTGGCGAGCATCCGCTGCCACAGCGCCATGTCGGTCTCCTCGACCATGCCGGCGGCGGAGATGCCCGCGTTGTGCACCAGTGCGTACGGTGCGCCCACGGCTTCTTCGATTGTCTTGGCCGCCGCGGCGATCGACGCGCCGTCGGTCAGGTCGAGCTGGACGCCGATCAGGCGTTCGTCGTCGGAGTCGGCCCCGATAGCGCTGCGCAGCAGCGGCATTCCCTGGTCGGGGGTGCGCATCGCCGCGACCACGCGCCATCCTTCGCGATACATCCGCACCGCCGAGGCGAAGCCCAGTCCGCGGGACGCGCCGGTGATGACGACCGTGCGCGGCTCAGCCATTGTTGCCCTGGGTTGCACAGGGCCCTTGGCCGGCTGGCGGTGGCTGCACTTGCGGCCGTCCGTTGGGCTCCCCGCTCGCCCAGGTCGACCAGATGCCGACCGAGTACGGCCCCTGGGCACCCTCCTTCTCGTAAAAGCCTTGGGGGTCATACACTTTCGCCTCCGGGTACGGCCACGGGCAGGCGACGGAGGTCGCCGCATGGCTGGCCTTGATGGCCCAGAACCAGGCCCCGTAGGCGAAGTACGACACGTTGATGATGACGAACATCACCAGAAACGTGCCCAGCACCGGGCGCGTCGGGAACAACTTCGCCTTCGCGGCAAGCTTTTCCGCCACCGACTTTCCGGTGTCGTCGCGGTAGCACAGGATCGCGGCCGGCACCATCACGAAGCACACCGAGAACGACTCCCAGATCAGCGGGAACTGGAAGGTGGTACCGGTGAACACCGATCCCCACGGGATCACCTGGGAGTAGATGTACATCCCCCAGTGGATCAGGATGTTTTCCAGGAAGGCATCGAAAATGAAACCGATCACCAGCGTGATCAGGCCCAGGCTGACCAGGGGGTGCCGCGACACGTAACTCGTGGGTCCGTACTTTGCCTGCAGTTTGCGCAGGATCCAGACCGCCGGGAAGTAGGGCCCGAAATAGAACATCACGTAACCGAAGACCACGAAAGGTTCGACGGTCGGCGACAGTGAGACCAGCGGCCAGGATTCCGGCCAGTGAACGAGATCGGGGTTGTAGACCGCGAACGGTGACCAGTTCATGATCGGGTCCTGCCACACGATCAGCGTGGTGCACAGGAACATCAGCATCACCGGGCTACCGGGATTGCGGCGCCAGCCCCTGATGAAGACGATCAACAGCACGATCAGCGCCACGACCGTGGCCCAATCCAGGAACCCGATGTAGTCCAGCCCGAACGTGAACTTCACCGGGCGGGGCCGCCCGACCACATGCGGATTGGCTACGCGAGGGTCAAGGGCCACACGGCAATTGGCGATGAAGAAGAGCGCGAAGGCCGCCAGGGCGGCACCGGCGATCCAACCGCCCCAGCCGCGCTTGCCCGTTCGCTGCGGGGCGGCCGGTTCCTCCTGCGCGGCGGGCGGTGTGGTTTGTTCGGTGGACGGGTCGGTGCTCAAGAGTCAGCCTTCCTCTCCGAAACGATCGACCAGATGCGAATTGACGCCGTCGGCATCGAGGGTGCGTGCCACCAGGTAGCCGGCGCCCATCCACGCCCGTCGGGTCCACTTGCCGAAGGACACCCGCGTCCCGGGAGCACCCGAGGCGGCGGGCATCATCTTGACCCGTTCGAGGGCCTCCTTGACACCGCGCGGGCTGAGCGGATGGGCATCGGTGAACGCGCGCACCAGCGTCGCGGCGACGTCGCGGTTGACCACCGTCACGCAGAACTCGGGACGACTCCCGTTGTACTTCTTCGCGTAGGTGTCGAGGAAGTCCTGGCCGATCCGGTTCGCCTCGTCGTATTGGTCGACACCGGTCCAGCCCATGAACGCGTTCCACATGATCGGGTTGACCCAGGCGTTCTGCCACGCGGTGGTGGTGAAGCGTGGTGGATCCCAACCGAGTGCCTCGAGCGCCGGGTTGATGAACACAATTCCGAATCCGAATCCCAGGTGCACGATCGCCTCGGACTTTGCTTCATGAAGCGTCTGGACCGCGGCGTTGATGTCCTGAGCGGTCTGGGCAATCGATACCTCCGCGACGATGCGAATGCCTTTGCGCCGACAGGCACTTCGTAGGTTCTTCAAGTAGCTCTCGCCAATGAGGCTCTGCTCGACCAAGACCCCGATCTCGGCGAGTCCACGCTTGGCGATGAGGTCGGCCAAAAAGATCGGCTCATCGGTCATCGACCCCTGCGGGAAGGCGAATGTCCACTCACCCAACCAGTCGTCGGTGCCGGTCACGCTGATCGCAGGCACCTTGAACCGTTCCTCGATCGCTTCTCGCAAGGGCACGCAGTTGTCGGTGATGTTCGGACCGAAGACGACGAGGCAACCCTCGTCGACCAGTTCGCCATACGCATCGATCACCGCCTTGACCGAACCCTTGGGCAGACCTTCCACCTCGCGATAGATCATCTGCACGGGACGGTCCATCAGGCCTTGAGCGACCGCTTCCTCGAAGATGAGGTCGAAAGTCTGCGTGAAGGAGGCGAACAACTCCTCGGGAAAGCCCGGCGGGAGCTTGAAGTCCATCAGGTAGCCGACCTTGATCGGCTCTGCGCTGCTCTCGTAGGACATCCGACCTCCCAGGTGACTAGATCTGCGCGCGCCGATCCGGAAAACCTAATATTTGTTCAGACCCTAGCGGTGGCGGTATGCAGCGTCAATCGCCGGACCCGCCGGACCCGTCCGGCGCCAGGTAGATCTCGATCATTTCGGCCAGCGCCTTGCCGACCGCGACGTCGTCGGTCAGCGGGCCCGCTATCGCGGCGCGGGCCGCCTCTCGCATGCTCAGGCCCTCGGCGACCAGCCTTCCCGCGGCGATCAGCACCCGCGTCGAGGCGACCTCGCGCAGGCCGCCCGTTTCCAGCCGGCGGATGGCCTGCCCGAAACGCACCAGCTCCGCCGCGGTGGACCCGTCCACGCCCGCCTCGTGTGCGACGATGCACTCCTCGATATCGGCCGCGGGGAAATCGAATTCGATGGCCACCATGCGCTGCCGTGTCGAATCCTTGAGATCCTTCAGCACGCTCTGATAGCCGGGGTTGTAGGAGACGACCAGGCCGAATCCGGGGGCCGCGTCCAGCGTGACGCCGAGTCGCTCGATCGGCAGCTGTCGCCGATAGTCGGCTAGCGGGTGCAGCACCACGGTGGTGTCCTGCCGGGCTTCCACCACTTCGTCGAGGTAGCAGATCGCTCCCTCACGCACCGCATGGGTCAGCGGGCCGTCCACCCAGACGGTCTCGTCACCGCGCAGCAGATACCGGCCGACGAGGTCCGCGGTGGTGAGGTCGTCGTGACAGGCGACGGTGATCAGAGGCCGGCCCAGGTCGTACGCCATCGCCTCGACGAATCGGGTTTTGCCGCATCCCGTCGGACCCTTCAGGACCAGCGATAGGCCCTGGCGGTAGGCCGCCTTGAAAACGGCCTCTTCGCTGCCGACCGCTTGATAATAGGGCCGCACGTCTTCCTCTCCGTCCGCGCCGGACGGACCGCCGTTGACGTGAGCAAGCCCGGACTCGTTGGCCATAGCTTCCCTTCTGCCAGGCGATTGGAGCCTAGCCGGAACAGATGTTTGTTTCAAGTACGCAGCCGACCGGTGCCGACGCCTTCGGGCGCCAACTGCGTTCTGGGACTTGGCATCACCGACACCCTGCGACGGACCTCCGCCGAGCGGAGTGCGGAGCGGAACAACGGCCCGATGACACCGGCCAGTTGGTCGGGCCGCGCGATGGTCGCGTGCGCGGTGCTCCCGAACACCCGGCGCAGCGACTGCACGTCGGTTCCGGCACCAATCGTCAGGCAGACACAGCCGGTCCCCCGGCGGCGGGCTTCGGTGAGCGCGCGGCGCGCGTCCGCCGCACCGTAAGCCCGCTCGTATCCGTGGTCGTAGGCCAGCCCGTCGGAGAGCACCACCAGCAGCCGCCGTGACGTACCGCCGCGCGCCTCCAAGGTCGCCGAACCGTGGCGGATCGCCGCGCCCAGGCGTGAATACGCGCCGGGTTCCAAGCTGTTGAGCCGCCTGATGACTCCGGCGTTGAGGTGGTCGTGAAACCGCTTGACGGGCACCACGCTCACCGCGCGCCGGCCCTGGGAGTAATAGGCGTACAGCGCGACGCGGTCGCCGAGATCGTGCAACGCCACGGTCAGGTTGGCGACCGCGGCGCGCTGTTGTTCGTGCACCGTGCGCCCGACCGTCCCGGGTTCGCTCGCCGAGCCCGACACGTCGAGCAGCAACAGCACCGAGAGGTCGCGTCGGCGCCGCAGGCTGTCGAGGTACACGGCCTCGTCGGGCATTGATCCGGCCCGCACTTCGACGCGGGCTTCGACGGCGGCATCGATGTCGATGTCGTCGCCCTGCGCCTGCCGGTGGCGACGGTGCAGACCCATGCCTAGCCGCGACAGCGGTCGCCGCATCCCAATGGCGTCGTCGATGGCCTGGGTGGCCGACCCCTTGATGTGTGGCTCGACCTCACGCACCGTGCACCAGGCCGGCCGATAGCTCTTGCGTGCGGCGTCCCACTCCGGATATCGCACGCCGTCCGCCGCGGTCTGCCCATCGTGGTCGGCGTCCCCGCCGTCGTCGCCGGAGGTCGAGGCGAGCGATGTGACGGCGTAGGCGCCGCGCTTGCCGGAGTTGGTCCGATGGGTCGGGTTGTCCGCGCCGGGCGGGCCGCCGCCGCTTCCGGTCTTGCGCGCGGACGACAACATCTTCTTCAACCACTTGCCGATGAATCCGCCCCCGCCAACCGGGCTGGTGAACAAGTCGGGATCGCCGGAGTCGTCCACCTCGCCGTCGTCGAGCTCCTCCAGTTCCGTTGAGCGGTTGGTGGGCGGCACATGCGCGGGCTTCGCCTCGTCGTCTTGTCTCGCCACCCGGGTGCGCGCGGCAATGACCTTCGCCGCACGGATCACACCGAACTCCGGCCCCGGGTCCTCGAGCGCCTCCCGAGAGGCGGCGATGGCGAGCGACGCTCCGGGCGAAGCGCTGCGACGCGCGATGTCACGGTCACCCAGCGACGCCAAAACACTTGGCAGCAAAGGCGCGTTCGCGACCAGTGCGCGGTGGGCCTCGATCGCCAGGTAGCGCTTGGCCAGCTTGCGGCGCCGAACCAGGGCGTCCACCACCTCGGGCCCCAGGCTGCCCGCGGCGATCATCGACGCCTGCACGGCCACGGCCTCGAGTTGCGCGAGCGGAGCCCCGGCGGCGTCGACGAAAATAGTCCGGCCATCGGTCCACGCCGGTTCACCCCGTGCCAGCCCGTCGACCGCGACGGCTTGACCCGCCAGCGCGGAAGCGAGCATGCCCAGGACCTGCAATCGGTCGGCTCGGGCACCGTCCCCCACGCTCAACCTCCGGATTGTTGACCAAATATCTGTTCCACCGTAAAGTCCGGCAGCACAGCAGTCAATGAATCAGGAGCACACGATGATTGACTTCACCGGCCAGGTGGCGGTTGTGACCGGCGCCGGTCGGGGACTCGGTCGGCTGTACGCACTGGACCTGGCCCGCCGCGGTGCCGCCGTGGTGGTCAATGACCTCGGCGGCTCGATGCGCGGCGACGGTTCCGACAGAGGCGTCGCCGACGATGTGGTCGAGGAGATCAAGAAGGCCGGCGGCACCGCGATCGCCTCGTACGACTCCGTGGACAGCCCGGCGGGCGGTCAGGCGATCGTCGATGCGGCGATGGACGCATTCGGGCGCCTTGACGCCGTCGTCAGCAACGCCGGCATCTTCGGCAGCGTGCCCTTCGAGGACCTCTCGCACGACGACTGGACGCGGATGCTGCGCGTGCACCTCGACGGCGGCTTTCACCTGTCCCAGCCCGCCTATCGCGTGATGAAGAGCAACGGGGGCGGACGATTCGTGTTCATCTCGTCATCTGCCGGGATCTTCGGCCAGCCGATGGAGGCCCACTACGCGGCCGCCAAGGCCGGATTGGTCGGATTGACGAACGTCATCGCCATCGAAGGCGAGGCGCACGGGATACTCGCCAATTCCGTTATGCCCACCGGCTTCTCGCGGATGGTGACCGAGACCGTCGGCGACGAGAAGTTCCTCGCGGAATCCGGCTTCATGCAAGCCATCCGGCCGGAGCTCGTCGTGCCGCTGGTGACTTTTCTTGCCAGCACCGCGTGCACATTCACCCACCGAAACTATTCCGCGGCCGCCGGCCGCTATGCGCGGGTGTTCGTCGGCCTCACCGAAGGCTGGCTCGCCGACGCCGAGAGCCGGCCGACGGCCGAGGACATCGAGGCGCATCTCGAGCAGATGTCATCGACTCAGAAGTTCATCGTGCCCGCATCGATCGTCGATGAGGTGCTGGAAGTGTGTGAACGGCGCGGCGTCAGCCCGATGCCGGACAACGCCGAGGTCGCATTCCCCCAACCCCGGGGGAGCTGATCGTGGACGAGGAGTCGCGCGTGGCCACCGACATCGTTGACCAGATATCCGCTCAACCGTAAAGTCCGCCTTGGTCACACGGTTTACGAAGCTGAAGACAGAGGAACGTGGACTTTTCATACCCGGTGGAAGTGGAACGGTTCCGCAGCGAGCTGCGTGACTGGCTCGAGGAGAACCTGACCGACGAGCTGGTGGCGGCCCGCCGGCCCACCGGCCGCAACGACGCAGCGTTCGAGATGCTGCGCGCATGGAACGCGACAATGGCCGACGCGGGGTGGGCGGCCGTGTCCTGGCCCCCCGAGTACGGCGGACGCGGCGCCACGGTGCTCGAGCAGCTGGTCTACACCGAAGAGACCACCCGCGCTCGGGCTCCGATGCCGCTCAACGTGATTGGGCTGAACAACATCGCCCCAGCCATCATGCAGTACGGCACCGAGTCCCAAAAGCTCATCCTGCTCCCCCGCATGATGCGCGCCGACGACATCTGGTGCCAGGGGATGTCGGAGCCCGAGGCGGGCTCCGATCTCGCGGCGCTGCGCACCCGTGCCGTGCGAGACGGTGACGAGTTCGTCATCAACGGCCAGAAGATCTGGACCTCGCTGGGGCATCGTGCCGACTGGTGTCAGCTCTACGTGCGCACCGATCCCGACGCGCCCAAGCACAAAGGGATCTCCTGTTTGATCGTCGACATGACGTTGCCCGGCATCGAAGTCCGTCCGCTGGTCACACTCAACGGTGACGCCGATTTCGCCGAGGTGTTCTTTCACGACGTGCGGGTGCCGGCCGACGCCTTGCTGGGTCCGCTCAACGCGGGCTGGCAGGTGGCCACCACGACTCTCAGCCACGAGCGCGCCGGGGCCGCCAGGCTGTACGCGGAGATGCAGGCCCGGCTCGAAGAGCTGGTCAACGACCTCGCCGCCGCCGACAACGGCGCGCTGGACGATCCGGTGACGCTGCGGCGCCTCGGCGAAATCGCGGTCCGCATCAAATATCTCGAGGTCCTGTGCCAGCGATCGATCTCGGCGACACTGCACGGCGGTGATGCGTTCGGGTCCGCCAGCCTCGCCAAGACCGTATGGGGCGAGATCGGCCAGGACCTCGCGTCACTGGCCTTCGACGCCCTCGGCAGCCAGGGCGTGGGCGCGCCGTGGGCCAACTACCGTCTGACGTCGCGTTCGTTGACCATCGCGGGCGGCACCACTCAGATCAACAAGAACATCACCGCGCAACGCGTGCTGGGGCTGCCGCGCAAATGAACCTCGAACTCACCGACGAGCAGGCGGCGCTGCGCGACACCACACGGCGCTTCCTCACCGAGAAGGCATCGATTCCGAAACACGTCCGGCCACTGCTCGAGGATCCGACCGGAACGGACGAGGGGGTATGGCGCGGCCTCGCCGCGCTCGGAACCACCGGGCTACTGGTGCCGGAAGACTACGGTGGCGCCGGCATGACGATGGTCGAGGCCGGCATCGTCGCCGAAGAGCTGGGCGCCGCGCTGCATCCGGGGCCATGGTTGTCGACCGCCGTGGCCGCCGCCCGGACGCTGACCCGGCTGGGCGACAACGACATCGCACCGAAGTTGCTGCGCGGCATCGCGGACGGCACCACGGTGGCCGCCGTTTGCTTCCCGGATTCGCCGCGCCCGTCGGTTTCCGCCAACCGGCAGGATGATGCGACCGTGTTGCGGGGCGAAATCGCCGCGGTGCCGGACGCCGCGGCCGCCGACGTGCTACTGGTGGCCGCCGAAGATGCTGCCGGCACTGCGCTTTTCGCGGTGCGGACCGGCTCGCCCGGCGTTTCAGTCACGGCCGAGCAGGCCATTGACCCCACCCGCAAGCGCTTCCGCGTCACGTTCGACGCGGCGCCCGCGCAACGACTGGCCGCGGCAGCCGCGGACGACCTGGCCGCGGTGGTCGACGACGTGCTGATCGCCACCGCCGCCGACGCGCTCGGCGCCGCGCGCGCCATCATGGGTCTGGCCGTCGAATACGCGAAAAGCAGAACACAATTCGGGCAGCCGATCGGCTCCTTCCAGGCCATCCAGCATTTGTGTGTGGACATGTTCGAGACGGTCGAGCTGGCCCGCAGCGGCGTGATCCACGCGCTGTGGGCCAGCGATAACGCCGACCCCGACGAGCGCCATCTCGCCGCGTTGCGGGCGAAGGCGTTCGCCGGACGGCTGGCCACCGTGGCCGACACCGCCATCCAGGTATTCGGTGGCATCGGCTACACGTGGGAGCACGATGCTCACCTGTACCTCAAGCGCCTGCTGAGTTGGAGCGCGTTCCTCGGCGGTCCCGATGGCTACCTCACCGAACTCGGTGCGCGCCTTGCCAAGAGAGGCTGCAAGTGATGGAGATCGACTATCTGCTCACCGCGACCCCGTCGGCGCGCAAATCGCTCGACCTCAACGCGCCGGTCGACCTCGACGACGTTCGCGACTGCCTGCGAATCGGCCTGCAGGCGGCGAACGGGTCGAATGCTCAGGCATGGCGCTGGCTGGTGATCTCGGATGCGGCGCTGCGCACCAAGATCGCCGAGCTGTATCGCCAGGCCTACCTGCTGCGGGTCGGTGGACAGCTGATCGCCGACCTCATGCCCGCCGGAACTCCGGAGGGCCGGGTCATGTCGTCGACGGAATGGTTGGTCGAGAACATGGCGAGCGTGCCGCTGCTGATAATCCCTTGCTATGAACCGTATTTGCCTCGCATCGACGGCGACGAATCGTTTCACCTGGCCACGCTGTACGGCTCGATCTTCCCGCCGGTGTGGAATTTTCAGCTGGCGTTGCACACCCGCGGATACGGGACGTGCATCACCACCTTGCATCTGCATCACGAAGAGGAAATCCGCGACCTGCTCGGGATTCCGCCGGCCTACGTTCAGGGTTGTCTGTTGCCGGTCGCCCGCCTGCGGGCGGGACGCACGTTCTCGCCGGCCCGCAGGCGGCCGCTCGAGGAGGTGGTTGCGTGCGACCGCTGGGACGGCCCGGCGCTCTAGAATGGGGCTTTCACCGCCTTGTACAGGGCATTCACCGCGCCCGGTCTGATAGCCTCTAACAAAGATTTGGTTCGGCAAGAGAGGACGAATGCGAATGGTCGCCGCGCCGCAGTCGTCCAGATTCGCACGTCGTTAACCATGGCGAAGGCCGAGTCACTGCGAGCCGGCAGCACTGCTGATTCCCCGACGCGCCGCGCCGAGATCCTGGCCACCGCCGCGTCGTTGATCGCATCGTCGGGCTTGCGGACGTCGCTGCAGGAGATCGCCGATGCCGCAGGCATTCTTCCGGGCAGCCTGTATCACCATTTCGAGTCCAAAGAGGCCATCCTCGTCGAGCTGATCCGTCGCTACCAGGACGACCTGGACCGCATCGGGCGGACGGCCCAGGCGAGATTGGACGAACCCGACACCCGCCCGGTCGCCGAACAGATCATCGAACTCGGATCCGCGATCGCGCACTGCGCAGTCGAACACCGCGCCGCTTTGCAGATGTCGTTCTATGAGGGGCCGAGTACGGACCCGGAGCTGATCAAGCTGACTCAGCAACGACCCGTGGCGATCCAGGAGGCCATGCTCCAGACGCTGCGCGCCGCCCGGTGGAGCGGTTACGTCAAACCCGACATCGACCTTCCCACGTTGGCCGACCGGATCTGCCAAACCATGCTGCAGGTCGGGCTCGACGTCATGCGGCACAAGTCCGCCCCCGACCAGGTGGCCCGATTGCTGTGCCGAATCATATTGGAAGGCTTGGCAACTCGCCCCCCGACAGACTCGGCATTGGACCGTTCCAAAGCGTTCACCGCCGCCAGCGAGGTCATCGCGACATGGTCCGACGACAGCGATGCGGACCCGAGCGACAAGGCCGCGGCGGTGCGTGCGGTGGCACGAGCGGAATTCGGCCGCCGAGGATACGAGGTAACCACCATCAGGGACATCGCCTCGGCGGCCGGTCTGGGCACCGGAACGGTGTATCGCGTGATCGGGTCCAAGGACGAACTCCTCGCATCGATCATGGAGTCGTTCGGCAGGAAGGTCGAGGCCGGCTGGGTCAGCGTCCTGCGCTCAGACGCCACACCGATCGAAAAGCTGGACGCATTGAGCTGGGTCAACGTCAATGCGCTCGACCGGTTTTCCGACGAGTTCAGGATCCAGTTGGCCTGGATGCGCCAATCGCCCCCGGACACGCCCAACCCGGGATGGCTCTATGCCACACGGCTGCGGCAGATGAGAACGCTTCTTTCCGAGGGCATCCGGTCGGGCGAAATAGGTATCGACCCACCGTCCACGGCGATGTTGTCCCGCTGCGTCGTCGGCCTGCAGTGGATTCCGGAGAACATCGTTCAAGACATCGGCACCCGCGCAGGTCTGGTGCACGCTCGCGACACCGTGCTGCGCGGCGTCGCGGTCCGCAGCAAGTAGACGTCAATCCGCCCCGGTATTGAACCAAATAACTGTTACCCATACAGTTGAGCGATTAGAACCGCGTTGGCATTATCCGAGAAGGGGATTTCCATGACCATTGTCGATCGGTTGCGCTACGACGGCAAGCGCGCTCTCGTCGTCGGTGGCGCGACTGGCATGGGCGCCGCGGCGGCCAAGTCAGCGGCCGAGCTGGGCGCCGAAGTCATCGTGATGGACTACGCGCCGGTGAAGTATGACGTCGCCAAGTCCATTCAGGTCGACCTGCGCGACACCGCGTCGATCGACGCCGCGATCGAACAGCTGGATGGCCCGATCCACGCCGTGTTCTCCGCCGCCGGTATCGCCGACGGGACCACCGACCTGATGGCGATCAACTTCCTGGGCCACCGGCACCTGATCGAGCGCCTGCTGGAGCGTAACCAGCTCCCGTCGGGCTCGGCGATCTGCTTCATCTCCTCGGTCGCCGGCATGGGCTGGGAGAACGACCTGGATTTGCTGAACGAGTTCCTGGCCACGCCGGACTTCGCGTCGGCCCAGGAGTGGGTCAGGGCGCACGAAGCCGAGGGCATCATCCACTACGGCTTCTCCAAGAAGGTCGTCAACGCCTACGTCGCGACCCAGGGCTACCCCCTGCTGAAGAAGGGCATTCGGATCAACGCGATCTGCCCGGGTCCCACCGACACCCCGCTGGCCCAGTCCAACGCCGACCTGTGGCTGACCTTCGCCCAGGACTATCGCGACGAGACCGGCTCCAAGGTGCACACCCCGGAGCAGATGGGCGACGTGATGGCGTTCCTGAACAGCGCCGCCGCCTTCGGCATCAACGGCATCACGCTGTTGGTCGACTACGGGCACACGATGGCCTCGCTCACCAACGCCTACCCGCCCGGCAAGCCCATCATCGACATCATCATGGGACGGGTGAAGCTCTGACGTAAGTCGCGTAACGCTCCGGTGGCGCTAACGTCGGGGGCATGGCACGGATCATCGTCTTCGGCGGACACGGGAAGGTCGCACTGCAGCTGGCTCGCGACCTGACCCAGCGCGGCGACCGGGTGTGCTCGGTCTTCCGCAATCCCGATCAATCCGACGACGTCGCTGCCACCGGCGCCAAGCCCGTGGTGGCCGACATCGAGCGGCTCGACACGAACGCCCTGGCGGATCTGGTGACCGGGCATGATGCGGTCGTCTTCTCGGCCGGGGCGGGCGGGGGCGATCCGGAGCGGACCTATGCGGTCGACCGGGACGCCGCCATCCGCGTGATCGACGCCGCGGCACAGGCGGGCGTCAAGCGGTTCGTCATGGTGTCCTACTTTGGCGCGGGCCCGGATCATGGCGTACCGCAAGATGACCCGTTCTTCGCCTACGCCGAAGCAAAGGCCGCGGCCGATGCCCACCTGCGCGACAGCGACCTGGACTGGACGGTGCTGGGCCCGGGCCGGCTCACCCTGGAGCCGGCGACCGGCAAGGTCGCTGTCGGCCAGGCGAAAGGACAGGTTTCGCGCGCCGACGTCGCGCTCGTCGCGGCCGCCGCACTGGCCGACGATTCGACCATCCGGCGGACCATCGAGTTCAACAACGGCGACATCCCGATCGCAGAGGCATTGGCGAACTGACTAAGCTACCCCTCGCAGCTGGTCTGCTTGCGCCGCAACCGCGGCGCGGGCATCGAGCGAGGCAAACGTTAGTAACGCTTCGTAAGAGGGAACCCGGTGAGAATCCGGGACTGTCCCGCAACGGTATGCAGGAACGACCGCCGTCACAAGCACTGGTCGCCACGACTGGGAAGCGACGGCCACTAGGAGCGCCGCGGCGCACGCCTGCGAGTCCGGAGACCTGCCAGCTGTGCCGGGCGCGCCGCGTCCGGCGGCTCATCGCCTCGTGGAATGGGCGTAAGGCTGCAGCCGTTGCGGTTGGTACCCGGGTACGCATCGCTATCGGATCGGCTGCACGTCCGCCGGCGGTGACCACCACGCCGATTGAAGGACGAATATCGTGACCCCTCAAGCATTCACCGCAACGGTTGTCGGCTCGCCACGCATCGGCCCGAAGCGCGAACTCAAACGCGCCACCGAGGGCTACTGGGCCGGACGCACCAGCCGAGCCGAGCTGGAAGACGTTGCCGCCACTTTGCGCCGCGATACCTGGAAGGGGCTCGTCGACGCCGGCCTGGACTCGGTCCCGGTGAACACCTTCTCCTACTACGACCAGATGCTCGACACCGCGGTCTTGCTGGGTGCGCTGCCGGACCGCGCAGCGCAGGTTCCCGACGACCTGGACCGCTACTTCGCCGCGGCGCGCGGCAACAAAGACGTCGCGCCGCTGGAGATGACCAAGTGGTTCGACACCAACTACCACTACATCGTTCCCGAAATCGCGCCCGCGACGAAATTCGCGCTGAACCCGGACAAGGTGCTTTCGGAGCTGAAAGAGGCTCTTGAGCAAGGCATTCCGGCACGCCCGGTGGTCATTGGGCCGATCACCTTTTTACTGCTGAGCAAGGCCGTCGATGGTGGCGGCGCGCCGATCGAACGCCTGCAGGAACTGGTGCCGATCTACGCCGAGCTGCTGTCACTACTGGCCGACAACGGCGCGCAGTGGGTGCAGATCGACGAGCCGGCTCTGGTGACCGACATCTCCCCCGACACACCGGCATTGGCCGAAGCGGTCTACAACGCGCTGGGCAAGGTGAGCGACCGTCCCGCCATCTACGTCGCCACCTATTTCGGCGACCCCGGCGACTCGCTGGCGGGGCTGGCCCGCACGCCCGTGGAGGCGATCGGTGTCGATCTGGTCTATGGGCCCGACACTGCGGTGGCGGCGGTGCCCGACCTGGCCGGTAAGACCCTGGTGGCCGGTGTGGTCGACGGGCGCAACATCTGGCGCACCGACCTGGAGTCGGCGCTGGACAAGTTGGCCACGCTGGTGGGATCGGCGGCCCGCGTGGCGGTCTCGACGTCCTGCTCGACGCTGCACGTGCCGTACTCGCTGGAGCCCGAGACCGGCCTGGATGACGCGCTGCGCAGCTGGCTGGCGTTCGGGCGGGAGAAGGTCGTCGAGGTGGTGACGCTCGCCCGCGCACTGAACGAGGGCCGTGACGCGGTCGCCGACGAGATCGCGGCAGCCAACGACGCGGTGGCATCCCGAAAGAGCGACCCCCGCCTGCACAACGACCACATCCGGGCCCGTATCGACTCGATCGTCGCGTCGGGTACGCACCGCGGTGACGCGGCCCGGCGCCGTGCCAGCCAGGAGGCGCGGCTGCAGCTGCCGCCGTTGCCGACGACCACCATCGGGTCGTTCCCGCAGACCGTCGAGATCCGCAAGGCGCGCGCCGCGCTGGTCGCCGGCGAGATCGACGAGGCGGAGTACCAGAGGCGGATGAAGCAGGAGATCGCCGACGTCATCAAGTTGCAGGAGAGCCTCGGGATTGACGTGCTGGTGCACGGCGAGCCGGAGCGCAATGACATGGTGCAGTACTTCGCCGAGCAGCTGGACGGATTCTTCGCCACCAAGAACGGCTGGGTGCAGTCCTACGGCAGCCGCTGCGTGCGGCCTCCGGTGCTCTTCGGCGACGTGATCCGCCAGCACCCGATGACGGTGGAGTGGGCGAAGTACGCCCAATCGCTGACCGATAAGCCGGTCAAGGGCATGCTGACCGGGCCGGTGACGATCCTGGCGTGGTCGTTTGTGCGAGACGATCAGCCGCTGGCCGACACCGCCAACCAAGTGGCGCTGGCGATCCGCGACGAGACCGTGGATCTGCAGGAAGCCGGCATCGCGGTCATCCAGGTCGACGAGCCCGCCCTGCGCGAGCTGCTGCCGCTGCGTCGCGCCGATCAAGAGGACTACTTGCGTTGGGCCGTAGGGTCTTTCCGCTTGGCCACCTCCGGCGTCGAGGACTCCACCCAGATCCACACCCACCTGTGCTATTCGGAATTCGGTGAAGTGATCGGAGCCATCGCCGATCTGGATGCCGACGTGACGTCCCTCGAGGCGGCGCGTTCACACATGGAGGTGCTGGACGATCTGAACTCGATCGGCTTCTCCAACAGCGTGGGTCCGGGCGTCTATGACATCCACTCGCCGCGGGTGCCCAGCACCGCCGAAATTGCCGAGTCGCTGCGCGCGGCGCTGCGGGCGGTTCCCGCCGAGCGGCTGTGGGTCAACCCCGACTGCGGGTTGAAGACCCGCAACTGGAACGAGGTGAGCGCGTCGCTGAAGAACATGGTCGCCGCCGCCCAGGAGGTCCGGGCCCGCGACTGATCACTCCGCCTTACTCTCCTCCGAAACCACCTGGACCGGAACGTCATCGGCCCACGGTTGGCGAACGACCATGTCGGCAACCCGGACAATGCCGCGCTCGAATTCACCGGTCGCCGCGTCGACCAACCGGTACGCCTGCGTCTGCTTGTGGATGGGTTGCGCATCAAGCAGAACCACTCGGACCTCGCCCGGCTCGAAGTGGCAGCGCTCCTGTAGGGCGGTGATCAGCTGCTCGTTGTGCATGTGGCCGTCGCCGAAGTTCCAGCCGATGGCCGTGCTGCAGATCCGCTCGCCATCGGTGATGACGTAGTCGTCCTCGTTCTGCCCCGCCATGGCGCGGTGTGCCAGCGTGAACAGCGCCCGGCCGTGAGTGTTGAAGCCGCGGAACGCATATCCCATGTAAATCGGGATCTGCGCAGCCTCCGGGCTGCCGTAGAACCGCTCGAGCTGGGCCTGCGGCATGCTGGCGATCGCCACGATGCCCCTGCTGATCTTGTCGTTGGCCGATCCCTTGATGCACCACAGGGTGGTGTCCCAATTGCCGGCGTAGTAGCGCATCCCCGGCAGGAACGAGATCTTGCGCGGAAACATGTTGCCCAACACGACGATTCCCGCGATGACGACGAACAGGACCGCCACCACCACCGGGTGCCTCAGGTCGCGCAACCCGATGTGGGTGTGCGCGACGAACAACGACAACACACCGAAGATCATGAAGACGTTCCATTCCAGCGGCACGCCCATCGGAATCGAGACCAGGATTCCCAGGTGGAAACAGACCATCGCGACGGCCGCCACCGTGAGGGGCCACCCACCGTGACAGAAGAACAGCGGTAACGGCACCAACATCTCGATGGCTGTGCTCAGGTGCGCCAGCCACCGCGATAGGCGCCCGGGCCGCAGATCATCCGGGAAGCTCTCAAAGAAGCGCCGTTTCAGCCAGCGGGGGCGCACCAATGGGTTATTGGACATCATCGTCGAGATGACGAACGGGAAGTGTTTGTTCAGCTTGGACGTCGCGGCACCCATCCAGATCACCAGGAACACCACCTTGGACCCGACGATCATGTCCGGCGCGGCGAAAAGAAACGTCACCGCCATGGTCGCGTAGACCTCGCCGCGGGCGGCCAGGAAGATCACCTTGTCGCGCAGCCCGGCCACCGCCAGAAGTAGCAGGATCAACACGATCTTCCATGCGGGCAGCAGCCCGATCGTGGTGCCCAGTTCGGGTATCGGTCCGGTGCCGTCTGCAAACAACGCTGCCAGCGTCACCAACAGGAAGAGCCCGTACAGCGCGACGTCGATCGGCGTGCGCTTGGTGCCCTTGGTGAGCGGGACCCGATCCGGCCACGGCGGCAGCCGGATGGTGCCGAAGCGCATCCAGTACAGGATCGAGCCCATCGGCGGGAAGAACCGGTTGTTCAACGGCCCGAAGCCACAACCCAGCCCGATCACCTCAAAGAGCATCGTGTAGAGCACGACCTTCTCGAAAACGATCGGCTCCGACCACCACGAGGCGACACGCGTGAACCCGCCGAGGCCGTCGGTAGCGGACGCGAACAGCCACGCGCCGAGGATGTAGAGCAGGATTTTGGCGACATAAAACAGGTGCAGCACCAGCGGAGTGCCGAAGCCCACCTCGGCCCAGTGCTTGGCCATCGGCCGGATCTTGTCGCTACGGGTGCCCTTGTTCCATTCGGCCATGTCGAGCTGCGGCAGCTCGGGCTTCAGAAATCCCATGGTTCCTCACATTAGAACGTGTTCTAGCGGCGCGTGCTGCAACCTCGAAGAAGAAATCTTTGACCGCGGCTTTCGCGGTGATCCACCTGCGCCGGCGACGAGTGGACGGTCTTGCGCCCGGCCGCGCGGGACGTCGACGACAGACCAATGTGATCCAACCCGATGACCGCTGGACCCCACGCCCCGATGTGGCGGTATGGCGGCCTTCCTAGCGGCTGTTAACTGCCTGTGCGCCAACTCATTTCAGGCCTGTCCGCGCAAGCGCCAGCCTGAACCGGGCAGCCGGGCGCACCGACTACCGCGGAAATGTGGGTTAACCGGCCACCGCCGGCACCCGGTCGGTGTAGTTTGCTGCTGGGGTGGACCAGGTTTGAGGAGCCAGCCGTGTCTGAGGTCGATTTCTGTGTGGTCGGAGCGGGCTTCGCAGGGCTGACGGCCGCGCTGCGGCTCAAACAGGCGGGGCATTCGGTGGCCTTGCTGGAGGCGCGGGATCGGGTCGGTGGCCGCACCTTCACCGAGACCCGCGCGGACGGTACGTGGATCGATCGCGGCGGCGCCTGGATCGGGCCGGGACAGGACCGAATTCATGCGCTGATGAACGAGTTCGGCGTGCCGGAGTACAAGCAGCACAACGACGGCGACGCCATGATGATCGTCGGCGGCAAGAAGCACCGCTACGGCGGCACCATCCCGTGGACGGTGAGCCCGTGGGCCGTCGCCAACCTCGGGTTCGGTTTGGCCGCCATCGAGAGGATGTGCAAAGAGATTCCGCGCGAAGCCCCTTGGGACGCAAAGAAGGCCCAGGAGTGGGACCGCATCAGCATTGGGGAATGGATCCACAAGAAATCCATGTCCAAGGACGCCGCCGAGATGCTGGACATGGCCTTCGCCGGCCTCTACACCTCGGCGGGCTCGGAGACGTCGTTGCTGTGGGGGCTGCTGCAGACGGCCTCCGCGGGTGGACTCACTTTCGCGATCTCGGGCAAGGGGGGTTCTCAGGACGCCCGCCCGGTCGGTGGGATGGGCGCACTGCACCGCCCGATCGCGGCCGAACTGGCTGAGGCGCTGCACCTTTCGCAGCCGGTCCGGCAGATCACTCAGGATGCCGACTGCGTGACGGTCGATGCCGACGATATGACGGTGCGCGCGCGCCGAGTCATTGTCGCGATCCCGCTGGCGATCGCCACATCGATCGTCTACGAGCCGATGCTCCCGGTCGACCGGGCATTTCTGCACCAGCGCATGCCAAGCGGCGCGGTCGTGAAAATCTCGGTCGTCTACGACGAGCCCTTCTGGCGCGCCGACGGACTGTCCGGCCAATCCGCCGCGCCGAACTCGCCCGCCACCCTGACCATCGACGCCTGCACGGACACCGGCGACCCGGGAATCATGTGCGTCATCACAGAGGGACGCGCGGCACGGCGGTTGACAGAACTCGACGAGGCCGAGCGCAAAGCGGTGATCATCGGCGAACTCGTCGACCGATTCGGCGGCAAAGCCAACGCGCCACTGGAATTTCATGAACAGAACTGGACTGTCGACCGCTATTCCGGCGGCGGAATGATCGGCCACGCCCCTCCCGGCGTGCTGACCGAATTCGGCTACACCCTGCGCGAGCCCTGCGGCCGAGTCCATTGGGCCGGTACCGAAAGCTCGGCCGTCATGTGCGGGTGGATCGACGGCGCGATTCGGTCGGGCGAGCGCGCCGCGGCGGAGGTGGCCGCAGCCGATTCCGCGGCGGTCGCATAGCGAAAACCGCTCGTGCCACTTTTTTGTCTGCGGCGCGAGTCGTGCGCGCAAAATAAAGAAAGCATTCCAAATGAGTTGCGAAGGAAAGAGAATCGGCGACTCATGGTTTAGTGTCCCTACAGTTTAGGCTCATGAATGCAGAATTCATCGTCTACGCATTCGTCGGTGAGGCCGTCTTCGCCGCGATGGCGGCCGGGGCGCTGTTGACACTTGCGGCGCTGCTCAAGGTCCTGCCGCCGGAGATGTCACGAGGCCGGCCAGCCGGCGCACGACACCACATGGCAGTCCCGTCGAATGACGGTCCCGGTCGTCTCAACGAGCAAAAGGAGTCCGTAATGGCGGGGATGCAGACCTCAGCGGAGGAGCATCCGGACAAGCCCGAGGCCGCGGATCATTCACCGCTCGCGAAAATCAGCTCTTACATGTGAGATCAAAGTCTGTCGATCAGGCAGATCTGGGCGGTCCTAACCGGCCTGCTTGGCGGGCGGTCGGTAGAAGATCACCAGCTGGCCGATGGCGCCGGCCAAGCCGAGCACCAGCGAGATCGCGAGCCCGTGCCAGCCGTCCATCCAGTTCTTACCGAAGACCAGGTGATCCAGGCTGAACTTGCCCGCGCCAAGGGTGGCCACGCCCACGGCGCTCACAGCCAGCACCAGGTTGTATTCCCAACCCTCCTTGACGATGAAGAAGCCGTTGGCGCGGTGCACCGTCCAGGCCGCGACCAGCATCAGCGAGACGAAGCCCGCCGCCGGGATCGGGGTCAGAAATCCGGCGGCCAGGCCGAGGCCAGCGGTCATTTCCGTGGTCGCCGCCACGGTGGCGTGGAACTTGCCGGGCTTCATGCCGATGCTCTCGAACCAGCGGGCGGTCCCCGGGATGCGGCCGCCGCCGAAGAACTTGTTGTAGCCGTGCGCGGCCAAAGTCACGCCCAACACCAGCCGCAGAATCAGTACTCCGACGTCATGGAACGTGTCATATGAAGTCATGACTGTAAACCTAGATCATGGGGCGGGTGGCAAGACAAGAGCCGCCGAGCAGCTACGTCGCTTTATCCGCTGGTCCGTGTGGGAACATAGCGGGCGTTCCGACGTCGGCCCCATCAGTGGCCACACCACCAAGGGGGTGCAGCACGGCCGGCACCGCACGAGGTAGCGGCGCCCACCGCAATGCGTCAAGCAGCCGTGGGTCTGCGCCTATCGAGCACTCCGTGGTCTTGCTGGACGGCACATCGAGCCACCCCCGGGAGCTGCTGGGCAACAAGGGCCACGGCATCGAGGTGATGCGCCGACACAACCTGCCGGTGCCACCGGCGTTCTGCATCACCACCGCGGTGGGCCTGCGCTATCTGGCAGACCCCGCGGCGACCATGGACGCCATCTGGGACGGCGTGCTCGACCGGATGCGCTGGCTACAGGAGCAGACCTCGCGCACGTTCGGCCGGGGCCCGGATCCCCTGTTGGTCAGCGTGCGCTCCGGAGCCACCCAGTCCATGCCCGGCATGATGGACACCATCCTGGACCTCGGCATCAACGATGCCGTCGAGCAGGCGCTGGCGGGGGCCGGTGACCAAGCCTTCGCCCGCGACACCCGCCGGCGGTTCTGTGAAATGTACCGGCGCATCGTCGGCCTCGCCGAGCACGAATCGGTGCCCTCCGACCCGTACGCGCAGTTGCGCGCCGGCATCGAGGCCGTGTTCGCCTCGTGGAACTCACCGCGCGCGCTCGCCTACCGCGCCCACTACGGAATCGGCGATCAGCACGGCACCGCCGTGGTCGTGCAGGCGATGGTGTTCGGCAACCACGGCCCCGATTCGGGTGCCGGGGCGTTCTTTTCCCGCAACCCGATCACCGGGGACAACGAACCATTCGGCGAATGGCTGCCCGGCGGTCAAGGCGACGACGTGGTGTCGGGATCGGTGGACGTCGAACCGATCGTCGCGCTGGGCGACGAACAACCGGCCGTCTACGACGAGCTGATCAGTGCCGCCCGCACCTTGGAGCGGCTGGACTCCGACATCCAGGAGATCGAGTTCACCGTCGAGGGCGGCAAGCTGTGGCTGTTGCAGACGCGCGCGGCGGAACGGTCGGCACAGGCGGCGGTGCGCACGGCGCTGCAGCTGCGGCGCGAGGGACTCATCGACGATGTGGAGACGTTGCGGCGGGTGACCCCGGCGCACGTCGAGACCCTGCTGCGGCCCGCGCTGCAGCCCGAAATCCGTTTGGCGGCACCGCTTCTGGCCAAAGGTCTGCCTGCATGCCCGGGAGTGGCTTCGGGCAAGGCGTACACCGACGTCGACGAGGCGCTACGCGCCGTCGACCGCGGCGAGCGGGTGATCCTGGTGCGCGACCACACGCGGCCCGAAGATGTGTCGGGCATGCTGGCCGCGCAGGGCGTCGTCACCGAGGTCGGCGGCGCCGCCAGCCATGCGGCGGTGGTCAGCCGCGAACTGGGCCGCGTGGCCGTGGTGGGCTGCGGCCGGGGAGTCGCCGCGGCGCTGGCCGGCAAACACATCACCGTCGACGGCGCCGAAGGTGAAGTGCGCGAAGGCAATCTGAGCCTGACCGCGTGGTCCGAAGACGATACGCCGGAACTGCGCGAGTTGACCGACATCGCGCGGCGGATCAGCCCGCTGCGTGCGCACTCGGAAGGCGAGCACATGCGACTGGACGACAGCTCCGAGGCCGCGGTGCGCGCCGTGTTGGCAAGCGGGCATGCCGACGTGGTTTCGACGACCCCCTTGGCTGTGATGCTGACCGCCCTGCGCCTGGCGCCGGGGCCGGTGTGATGACTGAATTGGCGGTGCTGCAAGGGGTTCGGCTCAAGGGCCGGGTAACTCCGGCCGACCTGGCCGCGACGCTGGGCACCGACGTTGCCGACATCGCCCCCCTCCTCGAGCGCTTGACCGCGGCGGGACTGCTGACGGAAGGGGCGACGCTGCGCATCACCGGTACCGGCAGCGACAGGCTCGCGGCGCTGCTCGCCGAGGAACGCAAAGGCATCGATCAGGCCGCGATCGCCGCCGCTTACGCCGACTTCCGCGCCGTCAACGCCGATTTCAAACGCCTCGTCACGGATTGGCAGCTGAAGGGCGGACCGGGCGGCGTTCCCAACGCTCACGACGACGCCGACTACGACGCCGCGGTGTTGGCCCGGCTCGGCGACGTGCACGCCCGCACGATGCCGATCATCGCGGCGGCCGCGGAGCAACTGCCGCGGCTGAGTGCCTACGCGACGAAACTCGCTGCCGCACTGGACAAAGTGAGGGTAGGCGAGACGACCTGGCTGTCGCGGCCGTTGATCGACTCCTACCACACGGTGTGGTTCGAGCTGCACGAAGAGCTGATCATCGCCGTCGGTCTGACGCGCGAAGAGGCGGCCAGATCCGGCGATGCGCAGTAGCTACAGCGCCGCGTCGAGCAGCGCCAGGTAGGAATCGATATCGGGCAGGGCCGACGCCGCCGCGTGCACGCTGATCGCGATGGTGTCGCCGATGCCGTGCACCCCGTGCGTGAGTCCCATCATCGGCGACAACGCGGGGTATCCCGACGTCAGTACGACCCGGGCACCGCCGATGCTCAGATCGGCCGCCCCGCGGTTGACGCTGGACACCACGGTGTTGCCCGACACCTGCGTCGCACGCTCCTGCACATCGAATTGCGCGATGCCCCAACGCAGCAGCCCGGCCGGCACCGCCGCGAACGCGCGATCGGCAGCCCGGGTGGCCGGGTGCTGGAAGCGGCGCCGGCCGTTGGCCAAATCGGCCGCGATCCGCTCGGCGCGCGCGTCCGGCCCGAGCCTGGGATAGAGCCCCACTACGACGTTGCCGAAGTGGTTGTGCGCCGGCGGACTACCGGGCTTGGCCATCGGCACCTCGGCGCCCAGCGATTCGCATTGCCCATCAAGCAGATTGGACAGCGCCTGCGATACGGCGCTGAGCACGCCGACGGTGACCGTGGGACCGGGCAGCTGCGAACGACGTCGCACCAACGTCCGAACCGCACGGGCGCCGTCGGGTCGCGCATTCGTCGGCAGCACCGGCCGCGACCCGGCGCCGGGGGCCAGTAGGCCCGCACGGATGTCGCGCTCCAGCCGGCGATGGGTGCGAGCCGCTTGCGCGGCGCGCCAGGGCAAAAAGCCCGGCCGTGGGCTCGGCACCGCGGGCACGGGCTGGGGCCGGCCGAACAGCCACGCCGCGATCGCCGCGGAGCGGGCGCCGTCGGCGAGCGCGTGCGCGACCTGCAGCACCGCGACGGTTCCCGGCCCGGGGACCCCTGGAATGTTGCGGACCGGGGTGAAGACGTGCAGCCGCCAGGCCGCCCGGCGAACGTCCAGTTGGTCGTCGGCAAGGCCGGCGACGCTCGCCAGGACGCCGTCCCAGCTGTCTTCGGCGAGCTCGTGGCGTACAACCTGGTCGTGCGTGACGCTCATCGGTACCCACTGCGGGTAGCACATCCGGCCCCGGTCCCGCACCCGCATCGTCAGTGCCGGTTCGGCGTTGGCCCGGCGGCGGAGTTGCTCGAGGCTATCCGTGTAATCCGCTGGCTCGCCGTCGAATGCATAGAGCAGGAACTCGTCGCTGGGGATCTTGGCCGACATCCAGTAGAACTGCGCATCGACGGCAGCCATCCGGTGTCCCGACCCGGCCCGAGCCACGGCGTCAGCCGGGTGAGCCGATGAACCCGAGGACCAGGTCGGCGACCTTGTCGGGTTGTTCGAGCTGCAGGAAGTGGCCGGCGTGTTCGACGATGCCGACCTCGCTGCCCGCGGGCAGCACCTTTTCGGCCCACCGCGCGAAAGCCGGTGTCATGCAACCGTCGTCGCGGCCATGCAAGTACAGGCACGGCAGCACGGGCTCTTCGGTCCACAACTGGTTCAGTTGGGCATACTGCGCCGACGGGCGGGTGTTGCGGATGGTGGCGCGGTACGGTCCCAGCGCGGCGCGCCAGCTCTCAGGCGCTCCGATCGCGGCGTCGACGTGGCGCAAGTCCTCATCGGCGCGATAGCCGGGCGACCACCGCCGCCACAGCAGCGGCAACACCCAGGACGCGGAACGCTCTGGCAGCCAAGGCAATTGGAAGTACATGATGTACCAGCTGCGAAACACCTGCCGTGCCAGGTGGGCGGCCAGCCGGCCGCGCTCGGGCGCGCCACCGCCGCGCCGCCGGAATGCCGCCGACGGCGGGACCGACATGATCACCGCCTTGGCGAACGGGCTGTCGGGCATGGCGGCCAGGCCGGTGCCGGCGATCGCACCCCAGTCGTGCCCGATGATCACGTCGTTCTCGGTGCCGCCCGCCGCCTCGCGCACGCGCAGGGCGTCGTCCATCAGCGCACCCACCTGATAGCCCCCGTCGACCGGGATCGACGACGGCGCGTATCCGCGCATGAACGGCGCGACCACCCGCCACCCCGCCTCGGCGAGCCGGGGGGCGATTTTGCGCCAGCAGTAGGGCGTGTCGGGAAAGCCGTGCAGACACAGCGCGATGGGACCGTCTTTCGGCCCCCAGGTGAGGGCCTTGATGTCCCCCGCAGAGCCGGTCACGTCGATCCAGCCTGGTTCAGCCATGTCCACTCCCTGCTCGACGTCTCCGCAGGGATCAACCTAACCTGTGCGGCCTCACGACGCACCGACCCCGGTGGCCAGGGGGTCAAACCGACACTGTGAGAGCGGTTTTCACTATTGCAGGGCGGCAGCTCGCTCCAACTCGGCGACGATGATCTTGCGCATGCCATACATCGCGTTGGTGGCCGCCGCCGCCCGCGTGCGATCGGGGTCGCTGATCAGTTCGTAAAGCCGGTCCGGGACGATTTGCCAGCTCATCCCGAAGCGGTCTTTGAGCCAGCCGCATTGCGATTCCTCGCCGCCGTCGGCCAGCCGGTCCCAGTAGTAGTCGACTTCGTCCTGGTCCTTGCAGTGGATTGTGAAGGATACCGCTTCGGTGAACTGGAAGTGCGGACCGCCGTTGATGCCGATGAACCGGGTGCCGTCCAGCACGAAGCTGCCGGACAGGACCGTACCGGGTTCGCCCGGTCCGGCGTCGGTGGTCTGGTTTAAGCCCTCGATGTGGGAGTTGGGGAACACCGAGGTGTAGAACCTGGCGGCCTCCTCCAGGTTGTCGTCGAACCACAACGACGGGGTGATCGATGGCATGTTCAGGGCCTCCTTGACGGGTCGTGGTCTCTGCCCTTGATAGACCCCGCCACCGACGGAAACTCACCGCGCTGTCCACCCGCGCAACAGTGCTTAACCGGCCTATGTAACGTCAGGTCGCATGAGTACCGTCAGCAGCAGTCCCGAGACGGTGGAGTTTGCCGGCGTCGACGGGATCACCCTGGTCGCCGACGAATGGAATCGTGGCTCCGACGGTGCCGGGCGCCCAAGCATCCTGATGTTGCACGGCGGCGGCCAGAACCGCTTTTCGTGGAAAAACACCGGCCAGACGCTGGCCGACGAGGGGCTGCACGTGGTGGCGCTGGATTCACGGGGTCACGGCGACAGCTCACGCTCCCCCGATGCCGACTACGAGATCGAGACGCTCACGGGCGACGTCATGCGGGTGCTGGACGCGATCGGGCGGCCTGTGACGATCATCGGCGCCAGCATGGGCGGGCTGACCGGCATCCTCGCCGCGCACCGGGCCGGTCCCGCCAAGGTCACCCGGTTGGTGCTGGTCGACGTGGTCCCCCGATTCGAAAAGGGCGGCAGCGCCCGCATCCGCGACTTCATGTTCAGCGGCCTCGACGGCTTCGATTCGCTGGAGCAGGCCGCCGACGCCGTCGCCGCCTACCTGCCCTACCGGAGCAAGCCGCGCAGCCCCGAGGGCCTGAAAAAGAACCTGCGCCTGCGCGACGGCCGCTGGTATTGGCACTGGGACCCCGCGTTCATGACCAAGCCCGGCGACGATCCCGAACTGCGCACCGAGAGCTTCGAGCAGGCCGCCAAGAACCTGACGATCCCCGTCTTGCTGATCCGCGGCAAGCTGTCCGACGTGGTGAGCCCCGAGGGCGTGCGGCACTTCCTGGCTACCGTGCCGCGCGCCGAGTTCGTCGAGCTGTCCAACGCCGGGCACACCGCGGCCGGCGACGACAACGACGCGTTCAGCGACGCGGTGGTTGCCTTCGTCAATCGCCGTTGACGCTATGGCGACCCGCGTTGCCCGGCCGCGCCGCGCTGGCCGCTAGTTCGCCGGCTTCTCCGCGTGGCCGCCGAATTGCTTGCGCATCGCCGAAAGTGCCTTATTTGCGAAGTCGTCCAGTGAACGCGAGGCGAATCGGGACTGCAGTGCGGTCGTCAGCACCGGCGAGGGGACACCCTCGTCGATCGCCGCGATGGCGGTCCACCGGCCCTCCCCGGAGTCGGAGACCCGTCCGGAGAACTCCTTGAGGTCGGGCGAGTCATGCAGCGCGATCGCCGTCAAATCCAGCAACCAAGAGCCGATGACACTGCCGCGCCGCCACACCTCGGCGACTTCCGGGATGTCGAAGTCGTACTGATAGAACTCGGGGTGCTCCAGCGGCGCGGTTTCGGCGTCACTTTCCTGCACATGCTTGCCGATGTCGGCATTGCGCAGAATGTTCAGGCCCTCCGCGAGCGAGGCCATCATGCCGTACTCGATTCCGTTGTGCACCATCTTCACGAAGTGCCCGGCACCTGCCGGTCCGCAGTGCAGGTAGCCCTGCTCCGACCGAGCGACCTCGCCATCGCGACCCGGCGTGCGGGCCGCGGCGTCGACGCCGGGTGCGACGGTGGCGAAGATCGGCTCGGCGTGCAGGAACGCCTCGTCGTCGCCGCCGATCATCAGGCAGTAACCGCGTTCGCGGCCCCACACGCCCCCGCTGGTGCCGCAGTCGAGTAGGTGAATGCCTTTCTCCGACAGCGTTTTCGCGTGGCGAATGTCGTCGCGGTAGTAGGAGTTGCCACCGTCGATGACGATGTCTCCGGAGTCCAGCGTCTTGGCCAGTTCCCCGATGACACCCGTCGTGATGGTGCCGGCCGGCACCATCACCCAGACGACCCGCGGAGCCGTCAGCTTCTCGGCGAGCTCCTGCAGGGAGCCCACCCCGGTGGTCCTCTCCTCCCCCGCCATCGCCTTGACCGCGTCGGGGTTGTGGTCATAGACCACGCATTCGTGCCCGCCCTTCGCGACGCGGCGGACGATGTTCGCGCCCATCCGGCCAAGGCCGATCATCCCAAGCTGCATCGTGGGTGTCTCCTTACTGTTCGTTGGGCTTGCTACGCGGCAGCCACGGATCGTGCCAGCTGTGGTGACCCCGCACCAGCGCCTGTGCGGCCTCGGGGCCCCACGAGCCCTGGTCGTAATGGTGAATCCGGCCCGGCTTGTCCAGCACCGGCTGGACGATTCGCCAGGTCTCTTCGATGGCATCTTCGCGGGCGAACAACTGGCGATCTCCGTTGAACGCGGCGTAGAGCAACCGCTCGTAGGGACGGACCGGTTCGCCGAGATCCTCGGCGAATGACGAATCCAGGTGAACGTCGTGCCACGAATCGCCAGCCTGGGCGGACAACTGCAGCCGCATCCCGGGATCGGGATCGATGCGCAGCACGATCTGGTTGCACTCAGGCGGCCGGCGGTTGGGCAGGAACGAAAATCCGGGGACGTGGTGAAGGAACATCCGCACTTCGGTCACCTTCTCCGGCAACGCCTTTCCGGCCCGCAGAAAGATGGGCACTCCGGCCCAGCGCCAGTTGTCTATCTCGGTCCGCAGCGCAATATAGGTCTCGGTGGTGGAATCCTTTGCCACACCGGCGACGTCGGTGTAGCCCCGGTACTGCCCTCGGACGCAACGTTGCGGATCCAGCGCCGGCATCGCACGGAAAACCTCGGCCTTCTTGTCGTTCACGTCGGCGGCGCCGGCGCCGACCGGGGGCTCCATGGCGACCAGGGCAAGCACCTGCAGCAGGTGGTTTTGTACGACGTCGCGAAGGGCGCCCACCGCGTCGTAGAACTTGCCGCGGTCCTCGATGCCGAAGTCCTCGGCCATCGTGATGTGGATCTCGGAGATGCTGTCGCGGTCCCACAGCTTGGCGAGCCCTCGATTGGCGAACCGAAGGTATTGCAGTTCTTCGACGGGTTGTTTGCCCAAAAAGTGGTCCACCCGCAGTATTTGGTCTTCGTCGAGCACCGCGCGCAGCCGCTCGTTGAGGTCGCGCGCCGAGTCCAGGTCGTGGCCGAACGGCTTCTCGACCGCCACGCGGGCGCGCTCCAGCAGGTCGGCTTTCGCCAGGTTCTCCACAATGGGCGCGAATAAGGCAGGCGGCATTTCCAGGTAGTAGAGCGGATGGGAGTCCGACGGGATCTTCTTGGCGAGTTGTTTGTAGAGACTGGCGTCGGTGACGTCGCCGTGCAGGTAAGACAGCCGGTCCGCCAGACGGTCGAACACGGCGTCGTCGAACGCCTCGCCCGATGCCTTGATGGCGTCGCGTGCCCGATCCTGCAGTTGCTCGATCGTGATGTCGTCACTGGCGACACCCACGATCGGGTGGTTCAGCATGTCGCGGCGCTCGAGGCGGTACAACGCCCGGAACGTCATCTTGCGAGCCAGATCACCGGTGATTCCGAAGATCACCAGCAGGTCAGATGGGTTACTGTCGTCCTCGGCCAAAACCGCTCCTCCCGAAAGTCACCTGATCCGGCTCCCTTGAGATCACTACCCGCGGCTGGCGGAGTCAACACTAGACACTGCTTAGAGACCCGACAACCGGGGTCGACTGCGCCTTGAAAGGATGACCGGCATGACTGACCCGCTGCACCTCACGGCCTATGTCCTGGCCGGGATTGCCGTGATCGAAGGTGTCGCGCTGATCGTGCTGTGGCGGATGCTGGTGCACAGCCAGCAGGAGCTCGATGAGATGCGACAGCGGGTCGACACCCGCACTCAGCTGCTGTCGGGGGGTCGCGAGGCCGTCAAAAGGGTGTGGAACACCGCCAACCTGATGCGCAAGGAAGGTTTCGGCGCGGCGGTGCGCAGCAGCATCGAAGACCTGGCGGACTGGGCCGAAGTCGAGCGACCCGACCTTGCCCGCGTCACCCCGGACGGGCGGGTGGTCATCTTGTTCTCCGATATCGAGGAGTCCACCAAGCTCAACGAGCGGATCGGCGACCGGGCGTGGGTCAAGCTGATCAGCTCGCACGACAAGCTGGTCTCAGACCTGGTGCAGCGGCGGTCCGGTCACGTGGTGAAGAGTCAGGGCGACGGATTCATGATCGCGTTCGCGCGCGCCGAACAAGCGGTCCGCTGCGGGATGGATCTGCAGCAAGCATTGCGCAAGGAAGCAAACCGCAAGCGCCGCGAGGAAATTCGCGTTCGGATCGGCATCCATATGGGCCGTTCGGTGCGTCGCGGCGATGACCTGTTCGGCCGCAATGTCGCAATGGCGGCGCGCGTCGCCGCTCAAGCGGTCGGTGGCCAGATTCTGGTGAGTCAGCCGGTGCGAGACGCGCTTTCCGATTCTGATGGCATCCGGTTCGACGATGGGCGCAACGTTGAGCTGAAAGGATTTTCGGGCACCTACCGGTTGTTTGCAGTTGAGACCCCGGTCGAGCCCGATGCGAGCTAGGCGCCTTCCCCGTCGTATTCGGCCAACCGCTGATGCAGGCGATCCCGAACCTCGTCCGCGGTGTACGCACGCCGCTTGCGTTGGTCGCGAACCACCAGCACGCCCCCGGCGACCACGCCGGCCGCCCCGGCCAGTCCCACCCACTTCCACACGTTGCGCATGGCACCAGGCTATGCGCCGCCGAGTCCTAGGGCCTCGATTGTGATTGACTTGTGTGCCCGCACCATACGATGACGCGCCGATCGTGACGTGCTTCCCGGGTGCATGATGGCGACGATATGACGAAAGCTGCAGCGGCGAACGGGCTTACACGAAGATGCTCACCTTGGACCAAGCGCTCGAAGAGACCAGGACCGGCGATCTGTGGCTGTTTCGCGGCGGTTCGGGACCCGACCGCGCCATCCAGACGTTGACCAACAGCCCGGTGAACCACGTCGGCATGACGGTGGCCATCGATGATTTGCCGCCGTTGATCTGGCACGCCGAATTGGGTGACAAGCTCGTCGACCTGTGGACGGGAACCAATCATCGTGGCGTGCAACTCAACGATCTCGGGCAATCGGTGCTGCAATGGTCGCAGCGTTACCACCAGCGATGCTGGCTACGCCAGCTCACTCCGCCGGCCAATCGCGAGCAAGAGAACAAGTTGCTGCGCGTGATCGCGCGGATGGACGGCACCGCGTTCCCGACCACCATGCGCCTGACCGGCCGGTGGCTGCGTGGCCGGCTGCCGAATGCCTACGACTGGGTGCGCGGAATCCCGCTGGTGGACAGAAGGGTTCGGGAGTCGACGGAGCGACGCAAGGAGCGCCAGCGACTCGGCCTGGAAGCGGCGTACTGCGCGGAGACGGTGGCAATCACCTACGAGGAAATGGGTTTGCTGGCCACGGAGAAGTATTCGAACTTCTTCGACCCGGGCTCGTTCTGGAGCGGTGACAAGCTTCCGCTCACACCGGGCTACGCTCTCGGCGACGAAATCGAGATAGCGGTCGGCTAGTCGAGGACTAGTCGACGGCCACTTCGCCCATCTCCGACCAGCCTGTGGCGTCGATGGTCTGGTTGATGATCTTGGGCGTGGACTTCAGCGCCTGCGGGAGCTCTTGCATGAAGCGCTGGAAGTGGTCGCTGCCGACGTGGTTGCCGCCCGCCTCGTCGTCGCGGAACGCCTCCACCAAGACGTACTCCGCCGGGTTATCGAGGCTGCGGGACCATTCGAACCACAGATTGCCTTCCTCGGCCCGGGTCGCCGAGGTGAACGATGCGACGAAGTCCGGCCAGCGGTCGGTCCACTCGGGTTTGGTCTCGAACCTGACGACGATGAAGATCATTGCGGCCCCGCTCGGTTCGCTGCTTCCAGTTACGCCCGCCCGGTCTTCGCGGGCAGCGCCAGCCTAGCGGCCGCGCGGTGGGTGCGGCGACGACGTCCAGCGGCCGAGCGGCGGACGTAGTTTGCTTGAATAATGGTTAGAGCAAAGTGGGCTCATGCGTCACAAGCGACACATGAGCCCACTGTTGCCGCACCATACCCGTGGCGTAGCTCACAAAATAGTCGTGTGCGGCGGCATTTCACTTTTCTACCGGAACGGGCCGGATCGCCCGCGGCACCGCGGGAATTCCCGATCCCATTTAATCGGCAGAAATTGCTTTCTATTTGTTATAGATCCGCAATTCTCGCGTATCCGGGATAAAGGGCGATTCAGGCACCCGGCGGGTCCGCTGGCGCCGGGGCGTCGATCAAAACGGCCGGCGGGGGCGGCGGGGCGTCCGCCGGAGGGGGCGGCGCATCCGGTGCCGCCGGGGGTGGCGCATCTGGCACAGGTGGGGGCGGTGCGTCCGGCGGGGGCGGCGGAGCGAACAGCGGCGACGGAGCGCCTTCGTCCGGAGCCATCGGAAGGAACATGTGGTGGGTGAATCCGGCCTGGTAGGCACCCGCGCCGCCCAAGTGCACGCCGCCACGCTCCCCGCTGGAGACAGACGTTCCATCCGGCAACGTCACTGCAGTGTGGCCACCGTTCCAGCCGATGACCACAGCGTTGGGGGCGGTTCCATATTGGAAGCCGCGCGCCAGCAATGCGCCTTCTTCGTTTCCGGTGTTGAATCGGTTCCCAAATACGGGCCTGTCAGTCGCTGCATTCGCAATCCACGACGCAAGTCCCGAACAATCGGTACCAGCGGGGGAATCTCCACCCGCAATATAAGGCGTGCCGGAGACCTGACCGATCAACGACATCAATGTTGCAATTACGACCATGGGCAGCGAGGCTAGCAATAATAATTATCGCGAACCAAAATTTGTGGCGCACGTCATTCGCTACGCCGTCAATGATGTGCGCCGCACGCACGGCAAACTGATTACGCGCCGGTATATTTTCCGCAGCAAATACATGCTGCTTCGGGGTTTCGGCTCAGCAGCCCCTCGCGGTCGCTCCCCAGCGGTGACCGACTTAGGCGGGGTCGCACCCTCGTTCGCTTCGCGCCGTCTCGCGGTCGACGTCGGCCTGCTCGCGCTTTGCCCGGGCTCGCACCCGCTTTCTGCGGTCGTCGGCACGCTCGAGCCGCTCGCGTTCGCGCTGCGCCGCCGTGCCCTCACGTTCGTCCGCGCGCTGCTCGCGTTCGTCCGCCACCTGCTCGCGGTCGTCCGCTATCCGCTCGCGCTGGTCAGCAACCCGGTCCCTTATGCCCGCCTAGAATTCGCGTCGCCTGAGGTCCGCCTCGCGTTGGGCGAGGGCATCTTCGCGCTCATCGAGCGCGTGAGCTCGCCGTTTCAGCTCCGCGGGCGGCTCGGCGCGCTCCTCAACGGCCACAGCTCACCTTAACGCTGGGGGCGCGATTTGACCCGGCCAGCGCCGCCTGCCCGAAGCCGCCCGATGGTGATTGCCCTGCTCAGATCGGCGTCCAAATTCCGTTGTTCCAGATTCCCCAGTTACCGGCCCCCGTCGGGTTCCACATCATTTGCGCGCCGGGCGCCCAGGCCGGTTGAGGTGGCTGCGGCGGAGCCCATGGCGGCGGAGGCCCCCAGGGCCCCCACCCCGCTGGGGCGGACGGACCGCCCGGGTCTTGCCAGTCGTGGCACTGATGCCAGTCCCAGTCCGAGACGTTGCCCCAGGCCGGGTTCCATGGATCACCCGGACACCAATGACCCGTGGGCAGCGGGGCTGGGGCCGCTTGCGCGACGATGTCGCCGGCCAGACCCGGAGCGGACAGCGCAAACGCGCCGCACACCATCACGATTGCCGACCACCGTCCTGCCCGCTTTACAGCCGCCATCCCCTAAGGATTTCCCCCGACGAGGATCGCGGCAAGTGGCAATTCGGGTTCGTTCGGGCCGGCCGATCACACCCCGAACTTGGCCCGTGCTTCCTCGCTCACCGGAGTGAACAGGTTGACCAGGTTTCCGTCTGGATCCCGGAACAACAGCGCGCGATTTCCCCAGGGCATCGTGGTCGGCGCCGTCACGACCTCGCCCACCTGCTCGCAAAGCCGCTCGTATTCGGCGTCCACGTCCTCGACGATGAACTCGAGGATGGCGCTGCGGTTGGCCGCGGCTTCGGCGGATCCGGCGCCAAACAGCGGGACGGTCTTGTCGCTGCCGATTGCCAGCGTGCCGATCGGGGTTGCGATCTCGGCGAACAGCTCGTTTCCCCAGATAGCGGCGACGCCGGTGACCATCTCGTAGAAATCGACGAGCCGCCTGACATCGGCCGTGATGATTCGGGTCGAAATGAACTTCATGCGATCCCTCCAGGTGATCCGATGCGTGTCTGAGCACCGAATGCTAAGCGCCGCCTCCGACAACGAGAACGCGCCGCTTGCGAGCGCAAAATGGTGCGTCGGCGCATCGGGCCACGGTCCGTTGCTCCGGCTATTGCCTGGGCCTAGGCAGTGAAGCCGCACTTCACCACGTCACCGTCGACGGCCCCGCAAATTAACTGGGTGGGCACGTGGTTACATGGATCACCTTGGCGAAGTCAGCGTCGCAATTGCAGCTCAAATTCCTTCTACGTTCAGGAGTCACCCAATGACCGACGCCGATGCCGCAGCGATCCGAACGGCGCGAAGCAACTGGATCAGCGAGCACCTAGACACCTACCTGACCTCCGGTGGCCGGCGGGGCCACATCATGGACGTGACTGCGGTCGGGGGCCGTGAGATGACGACACACTGCTTAATCAAGTGCGCGGGTCGGAAGTCGGGGAAGGTTTATGTCAGGCCGCTGATCTACGGCAACTTCGGTGGCGAGATCGTGATCGTCGCGTCGAAGGGAGGTGCCGACACGCATCCGGAGTGGTACCTGAATATCCGGCAGAGCGACACGATCGGTGTGCAGATCGCGACCCAAGCTTTCGAGGCAACGTGGCGTGAGCCCGAAGGTGAAGAGCGCCATGCGGTGTGGGCATATATGGCTCATCTGTACCCGCCGTACATCACCTATCAGCAGTCGACCAGCCGCCAAATCCCGCTGGTGATGCTGTCCCTCGGACGGCCGATCGACGTCTTCACTGCCGAGGATTCACAGTAACCGCTTGTCGCGCAGCGGCTTTGCCGCCTAGACGTTGAAACCGAATTCGACCGCGTCACGGTCCATCGACCCCTGCCCGACCGGTGTCCTCACGGAACGTCGAAGTAGTCGCGCCAAGCGATGATCTTGTCGTCTTTCACCTCGAAGGCGCCCATACAACGTGCTGAAACCTTATTGCCGTCGTAGACCATTTCGTCAAGGCGCTCGGTCAGCACAATGTTGCCGTTGACGGCTATGTTCAACAGCCGCAACTCAGCCGATTCCGTGCGCCGCACGTAGCCCTCGACGGCTGCGCGAATCTCGGTGTGTCCGTGATGAGCGCCCAGTGCCACGTTGTCCCAGATACCGTCCGGATGGAAGTGGCCGACGATTTCATCCACATCGAGACCATGCCAAGCATCCAACTCGGCGCGTACAACATCTTCTGGTTTCACCACGCCTCCCGTGTTTGTCGACGGAGAACGCAGTACAGAGTACGTAGCAACGCCAGCGCCTGCTGCACTTTCTAGCCGGTTGACAGCGTTCCGCTACGCCTTCTTTTCTATTGACTAGACGTTGAACCGGAACTCGATCACTTCACCGGCTGGTGTGCTCAGCTTGAGGATGTAGTCGCGACGGTGACTTGCTCAACGAGTGTCGGCAGATCGTAGTAATCACGCCAACGCGTGATGCGCCCGCCGCTGTCGACGTCGAGTGCGCCCATCACTTCCATGCCGATTGGCTTACCTTCGATTTCGAACGTGTCTACTCGCTCGACGAGCACAGTTTGGCCGCTCACCGCGAGACTGCCGATCGTCACTGTCGTGCTAGGCACCATTCCGACGGTCACCTGAAATTCGGCCTTGATCGCGTCGACGCCGCGGTGAACGCCGCGAGGACCATCTATGTAGATAGCGTCCTCGCTGAAGAAGCTGACGAGCTCATCCACGTCGGAGCGCGGAAAACAAGCAAAGAATTTCCGTACTACCGAATCCGGTGCATCGGTCACAGCGTTGCGCCTTCCCCCGAGATGGGTTCGTTGACAGTACGTGCAGTGCAGCCTAAGCCGTACGTCATCGAAAGGGGTCACTTTGGATTAGGGGCCACTGCTCATTTCCCGGCGGCTTTGCCGACTAGACGTTGAAACGGAACTCGACCACGTCGCCGTCGGCCATGACGTAGTCCTTGCCCTCCATGCGTACCTTGCCGGCCGCTTTGGCCGCCGCCATCGAGCCCGCAGCGACCAGGTCGTCGTAGGAGACGATCTCGGCTTTGATGAAGCCCTTTTCGAAATCGGTGTGGATCACCCCGGCGGCCTTCGGCGCGGTGTCGCCCTGGTGAATCACCCACGCGCGCGCCTCTTTTGGGCCGGCTGTCAGATAGGTCTGTAGCTTGAGGGTGTGAAAACCGGCCCGCGCCAACGCATCCAGCCCACGCTCGGTTTGGCCGATGGACTCCAGCAGCTCAGCGGCCGACTCGTCGTCCAGCTCCTGCAGTTCGGCCTCGATCTTCGCGTCGAGGAACACCGCGTCGGCGGGTGCGACCATCGCGGACAGCTCGGCCCTCCGGGCGTCGTCGGTCAGCACGGATTCATCGGCGTTGAACATGTACAGAAACGGCTTGGTGGTCATCAGGTTCAGTTCGCGCAGCAGTGATGTGTCAACGCCGGCAGCGAAAAGCGTCTGGCCCCCGTTGAGCACGGCCTCGGCGGCGACGGCCGCCTCGTGCACGGGCTTGCGCTCCTTGTTGTTGCGGGCTTCCTTCTCCAGTCGCGGAACGGCCCTCTCCAGGGTCTGCATGTCGGCGAGGATCAGCTCGGTCTCGATCACCTCGATGTCGGACCCCGGATCAACCTTGCCGTCGACGTGCACGACGTCGTCGTCGGCGAAGACCCGCACCACCTGGCAGATCGCGTCGCACTCACGAATGTTGGCCAGGAACTTGTTGCCCAGGCCGGCGCCCTCGGAGGCGCCCTTCACGATCCCGGCGATGTCGACGAACGTCACCGGCGCCGGCACGATCTTCTCGGAATCGAACATTTCCGCCAGCTTGTCCAGCCGCGGATCGGGCAGCGGGACGACGCCCTCGTTGGGCTCGATCGTCGCGAACGGATAGTTGGCCGCCACCACGTTGTTCCGGGTCAGCGCGTTGAACAGGGTCGACTTGCCGACATTGGGCAAACCCACTATTCCCAGACTCAGGCTCACGGGGAACCAAGTCTAGGGTCTTGGCGGCGGCGGGCGGCGGGGACCATTGGTCACGCGGACCGCGCCCCCGGCGTGGCACGCCCAGGATCCCTACGAGGTATTTACGGGCCTTTCGGCCCATTCCCGGTACGGTCTACATGTGTCAGCACAGCGGGCAAGTTCGACGGTGGAGGGCGCTCACCGCTCGATCCACCCAAATATCCCAGGTGTGCCCTGGTACGCAGCCCTGCTTATCGCCGTGACCGCGACCGCCGTCGGCTACGGAATCGACGCTGGTCACAAAGAACTGACCCACGTCTTCGCCGGCTTCTATATAGCCGGCTGCGTGGCGGCGGTTTTGGCGGTGCGCCAGGACGGCATCTTCACCGCGATCATCCAGCCGCCCCTGATCCTGTTCGGCGCGGTCCCGGGCGCCTATTGGCTGTTCCACGACGCGAAGGTCGGCCGCCTCAAAGACCTGCTGATCAACTGCGGCTACCCGCTGATCGAGCGCTTCCCGCTGATGCTGGGCACCGCCGGCGTCGTGCTGGCGATCGGGCTGACCCGCTGGTACTTCGGAAACACCCAGAAGAGAAACAGCACGGCGAATGCCTCCGGTGACGCTGCGGGGGCCACCAGTGTCGACGTCAAGTCCTTCTTCAGCGGCATCGTTGCCAAAGCGCAATCGGTGCTGCAGTCCGATGACGGCGGCGACGACGCCGATGACGGCGCCGGTTCCCGCCGTACCCGTACGTCGGGCTCGTCGTCGAGGACCCGCCGCACGACACGCACCACCCGCTCCGCCACGCGGTCGGCCGGGACCCGCGCCCGGCATTCACGCGAGCCGCTGGGCGATGCGCCCGAACCGGCCGAGCGGCCCGAGCGGCCCGAGCGTTCCCGGCGCAGCACCCGGCGCGGCGCCGCGTCGGCCCGCGATTACGACCCCACCGAGGCGCCCCGGCGGTCGCGCCGCCGGCCCCGGCCGGACGCCGATCCCGAACCGCGCGGCCAAGCGCCCCGGGAAGGCCGTCGCGAACCGCGCACGCGCCGCAACCCCTACGAGCGGCCCACCCCGCGGAGCAGCCGTTTCGACGATTTCGATTCCTATGGCGACCGGTATGAACCGCCGAGCGGCACGAATTACGGGGGCCGCTATGAGAGTCGGTACGAGAGCCGCGAGCCGTACCAGCCGTCCTATGAACCGAGGCGCCGGCGACCCCCGTCAAACGGCTCCAATACGACCCATCACCCCATCTCGCAGGTGCGCTACCGAGGTGCGGGCCCGCAAGACCCGCCGCGCGAGCCGCACACTGAACGCCGGAGCCGCTCTCGGACACCCGGACGGTTACCGGCCGAATCTTGGGAGTACGACGTCTGAGGCGCAGCGCGCCTCAGCGAACGGACCGGATCTCGCGCGGCAGCGCGAACACCAGGGTCTCCTGAGCGGTCGTGACCGGCTGCACCACGCCGAAGCCGCACTCGGCGAGCCGCGCCAGCACGCCCTCCACCAGGACTTCGGGGACCGACGCCCCCGAGGTGACGCCTACGGTGGTGACGCCTTCCAGCCACGCGGGGTCAACGTCGTCGGCCCAGTCGACGAGGTGCGCGGCGGCGGCCCCGCCACCCAGCGCCACCTCGACCAGCCGCACCGAATTCGATGAGTTGCGCGACCCGACCACGATCACCAGCTCACATTCGGGTGCCATCGCCTTGACCGCGACCTGCCGGTTCTGGGTCGCGTAGCAAATGTCGTCGCTGGGCGGGTCCTGTAGCTTCGGGAACCGTTGCCGCAGCCGCTCGACGATCTCCATGGTCTCGTCGACCGACAGCGTCGTCTGCGACAGCCACACCACCTTGTTCTCGTCGCGCACCGTCACGTTGTCCACGGCGGCGACCCCGTCGACCAGCTGCACGTGGTCGGGGGCCTCCCCGGCGGTACCGACGACCTCCTCGTGGCCCTCATGGCCGATGAGCAGGATGTCGTAGTCGTTGCGCGCGAACCGCCTGGCCTCGTTGTGCACCTTGGTCACCAAAGGGCAGGTCGCGTCGATGGTGTGCAGGTTCCGGTCGGCGGCCGCCGCGTGCACCGTGGGGGCGACACCGTGCGCGGAGAACACCACGATGGCGCCCTCGGGAACCTCGTCGGTCTCCTCGACGAACACGGCACCGGCCTTCTCCAGGGTGGTGACGACGTGGCGGTTGTGCACGATCTCGTGACGCACGTAGACCGGCGGGCCGTGCTTTTCCAGTGCGCGTTCCACGGTCTCCACGGCCCTGTCCACGCCCGCGCAGTACCCACGCGGTTCGGCCAGGAGCACTCGCCTACGGGCTGGGTCGCTGGCTACCGATCGCGCTGGTCCTCCCACACGGCCGGGAATCCCCATGTCGATAGTCGGCGGCATGTCGTCCAGGGTACTGACTGCCGACACGGGGTTGCCAGCTCGTGCCGGTGGGCTTGGAGTTATCCGCCGCTTAGGGCAATCTTGGACCCATGGGCACTGCACCGTATGGAGTTCGGCTGCTGGTCGGCGCGGCAACGCTCGCTGTCGAGGAGACCATCAGGCTGCCGAAAACCATCCTGATGTACCCGATGACACTGGCCAGCCAGGCGGCGCACATCGTGATGCGCTTTCAGCAGAACCTCGCCGAGCTGGCGATCAAGGGCGACAGCACCCTCGAATCGATCTTCCCGCCCAGGGACGAGAAGCCGGAATGGGCGACCTTCGACGAGGACGCGAACGACGCCATCGACAGTGCCTACAGCCCGGCGCAGGACGGCGGCGAGGGCGAGCGCAGGGCCGAGGGCCGGTTCGCGCTCTACTCGGTGGCCGACGCGCACGAAGACGCCAGCGCCCTGACCAAGTCCGCCCGCCAGTCGAAGATCCCGGCCGCCAACGCCTCGGTTCCGCAACCCGAGGTGGTCGCCGAGCTGGACTACTCGTCGCTGACGCTGGCGCAGCTGCGGGCCCGCCTGCAATCGCTGAGTGTGGACGACCTCGAAGCCCTACTGGCCTACGAACAGGCCACCAAGGGCCGCGCCCCATTTCAGACGCTGCTTGCCAACAGGATCACCCGCGCGAACGCGAAGTGACCCCGGCCGTTACCTCCGAACCCAACTCCGCCGAGAATCCCTTTCCGGTGCGCGCGGTGGCCATCCGCGTCGCGGGCTGGATCGACAAGCTGGGCACCGTCTGGGTCGAGGGCCAGCTCGCCCAGATCTCGATGCGTCAGGACTCCAAAACCGTGTTCATGGTCCTGCGCGACCCGGCCGCCGACATGTCGCTTACCGTCACGTGCCCGCGCGACCTGGTGCTCGGCGCGCCGGTGAAACTGGCCGAAGGCACCCAGGTGGTGGTCCGCGGCAAGCCGTCGTTTTACACGGGCCGGGGCACATTCTCGTTGCGGCTCACCGAGATTCGTGCGGTCGGCGTGGGCGAGCTACTGGCCCGTATCGATCGGCTGCGTAGGCTGCTGGACGCCGAGGGGCTTTTCGATCCCCGGCTCAAGCGACCAATCCCATTCTTACCCAACGTGATCGGCTTGATCACCGGCCGGGCCAGCGCCGCGGAACGCGACGTGACAACCGTGGCGGCCGCGCGCTGGCCCGGGGTTCGCTTCGCGGTGCGCAACACCGCCGTGCAGGGACCCAACGCCGTCGCCCAGATCGTCGAGGCGCTGGGCGAACTCGACCGCGACGCCGAGGTGGACGTCATCGTGCTCGCCCGCGGCGGCGGCAGCGTCGAGGACCTGCTGCCGTTCTCCGACGAGACGCTGTGCCGCGCCATCGCGGCGTGCCGCACCCCGGTGATCAGCGCGGTCGGCCACGAGCCCGACAATCCGCTGTGTGACCTGGTCGCCGATCTACGCGCGGCCACTCCCACCGACGCGGCGAAGAAGGTGGTGCCCGACACCGCCGCCGAGCAACGGCTGCTCGATGACCTGCGCCGGCGCAGCGCGCAGGCGCTGCGCAGCTGGGTGTCCCGCGAGCAGCGGGCGCTGGCCCAGATACGCAGCCGCCCGGTGCTGGCGGAGCCGCTGGCGGCGTTGACGGCGCGCGCCGACGAGGTCCACCGCGCCCGTTCGGCGATTCGCCGCGACATCACCCGGCTGGCCGCCACCGAGGCCGAACGTGTCGGCCACCTGAGCGCCCGGTTGGCGACGTTGGGGCCGGCGGCCACCCTGGCTCGCGGCTACGCCGTCGTGCAAGCCATCGGGGCGACGAACCGCGTGCTCCGTTCGGTCGACGACGCGCCGGTGGGCACGCGGCTGCGCGTGCGGGTGGCCGACGGTGCCTTGGCCGCGGTGAGCGAGGGAGCCAGCGATGGCGCGTAAAGCCAGCGGCGCGGCGGACTCCGACGACCCCGAAGAGGGCGAATCCATTACGCCTATTAGTCACCTGGCTTACGAAGCGTGCCGGGACGAACTGATCGAAGTCGTCCGCGTGCTGGAGCAGGGGGGCTTGGACTTGGATGAGTCGCTGAAGTTGTGGGAAAGAGGCGAAAAGCTGGCTAAACGCTGTGAAGAGCACTTAGCTGGCGCTCGCAAGAGAATCGAAGACGCACTGGCGGCGGGGGACGCCGACGACGCCTGAATTCGGGACGCCGGAGGGCTTGATTGAAAATTCTTTTCCAAACTGGAACACGTTTCAGTTATGCTTTCGGCCATGGGTGATGCATCGCTGACGGCCGAACTCGGCCGCGTCCTGGTCACCGGAGGCTCCGGATTCGTCGGCGCCAACCTGGTGTCCACCTTGCTCGAGCGCGGACACGAGGTCCGCTCCTTTGATCGTGCGCCGTCTCCGCTGCCACCACATCCGCAGCTTCACGTCCTGCAGGGCGACATCACCGACACGGCCGTGTGCGCCCAAGCGGTCGACGGCATAGACACCGTCTTCCACACCGCGGCGATCATCGACCTGATGGGCGGCGCGTCGGTGACCGACGAGTACCGCCAGCGCAGCTTCGGGGTCAACGTCGGGGGCACTGAAAACCTGGTCCGCGCCGGGCAGGCCGCGGGTGTGCAGCGCTTCGTCTACACCTCGTCCAACAGCGTCGTCATGGGCGGCCAGAACATCGCCGGGGGCGACGAGACGCTGCCCTACACCAACCGGTTCAACGACCTGTACACCGAGACCAAAGTCATCGCCGAGCGATTCGTCCTGGGCCAGAACGGTGTTGACGGCCTGTTGACATGCGCGATTCGGCCTAGTGGCATCTGGGGCCGCGGCGATCAAACGATGTTCCGCAAGCTGTTCGAAAGCGTAATCGCGGGCCACGTCAAAGTGCTGATCGGACGCAAGTCCGCCCGGTTGGATAACTCTTACGTGCACAACCTGATTCACGGTTTCATCCTGGCGGCGCAACACCTGACGCCGGGCGGCACCGCGCCCGGCCAGGCATACTTCATCAACGATGACGAGCCGATCAACATGTTCGAGTTCGCCAGACCGGTGGTCGAGGCCTGCGGCGAGAAGTGGCCGCGGGTGCGGGTGAACGGCCCCATCGTGCGAGCGGCGATGACGGGTTGGCAGCGGCTGCATTTCCGGTTCGGGATACCGGCACCGCTACTCGAGCCGCTGGCCGTCGAGCGGCTGTATCTGGACAACTTCTTCTCGATCGCGAAGGCGTCCCGCGACCTGGGGTACCGGCCGCTGTTCAATACCGAACAGGCGCTGTCGGAATGCCTGTCGTACTACGTCGAGATGTTCGACGAGATGAAGCGGGAAGCCTTGGCGGGCAAGGCTTCCACCGCTTCGGCCGGCGGACGGCAGTAGAACCGATCGCCTAGCGAAAGCTCACCATCTCGCTGCCCCAGGCCGCGCGGATGTTGGCGTCGACATCGTGCGCGAGAGCATCTCGGCGATCGATGATCAGGCAGGAACGCTCGTCCGTGTACGGCGTCCATTCCGGCTCGCCGGTGGGGCCGGCCGGCGCGCCGTGCGCCGCGAAGTTGACCCATCGAGTCCGCACCCTCTTGGACACCGCCTTGGCGGACTTGGCGCCGCCCAGCATCAGCGTGGGATCCTTGGGCGCACCGAGATTGCCCCAGACGTAAGGCAATTCGGTGGCATGTGCGGCCCCGACCATCGTCAGCTTCAGCAATGGGGTGGCGTAGTCGAACCGGTACAGATGCACCGGCGCAACCTGGGCGTGCCCCTCGGCGAGCCACACCGACGGCATCCGGAAGCCGACGTCCGTCGCGATGCTCAAACTCCGTGCTCTGCGCCGCAATCCCGAATACGTCGAGACGATCTCCTCCTCGGTGGGCAGCTGCAGATCGGGTTGTTCGGCGGCAATCTGATCGAACAACGACGTGATCGCCCTCGGGGTGATCGGCATCAGCGGCGACCTCAGCAACCGGAACAGCATCGCCTCGTGCTTGTTCGTGCCGATGATCAGCGGCACCGGAAGTGAGCGGCCTGCTTGGGCGAGCTTGACCGGGTAGTCGGTCAGAACGTCACCGTCGACGATCGGAACGAACGCCAGCGTTCCCGGGTTGCGCACGGGCACTTCGTCGAACACCAGCTGCGACGCGGCAAGAATCGACCTCATCGGGACATCAACCAAGCGTTGGGATTCCGACGGGGTGAGCCCGAGCCGGCCGAGGAAGGCCTGGGCCACCCGTCCCGCACGTTCGCGGTCGTACACCGATGTGGCCGGCGAACTCTGCGCGATGGCCCTGGCGAACAGACCTTCGGCGGCGGGGCTGGCCAGCAGCGTGGTGACGATGCCGGCCCCGGCGGACTCGCCGAACAGCGTGACCCGCTGCGGATCGCCGCCGAAGGCCGCGATGTTGTCGCGCACCCACTCCAGCGCCGCCAGCACGTCACGCAGGCCCACGTTCGAGTCGAAGCGCCTGCCTACGCTGTCGAACGATGACAGGTCGAGAAAGCCAAGAACCCCGAGCCGATAGTTGACCGTCACCACGACGACGTCGCCGTGGCTGACCAGTCTGCGGCCGTCATAGAGCGTCTGGCTGCTCGCCCCCAGGACGTAGGCGCCGCCATGCACCCACACCATCACCGGTTTCGCGTCACCCGGCCCGATGTCAGACGACGCCCAGACGTTGAGCCGCAGGCAATCTTCGCCCTGCGGCGCGCCCAAATCCAATGGCAGGTTGGGAAATACCGGTTGTGGGCAGGCTGGCCCGTACGCGGTGGCGTCGGCGACCTCGGTACAGCGCGCGGGCGGTTGGGGCGCCCGGAAACGCAGCTCGCCGACGGGCGCGGCCGCATAACGAACGCCCTTCCACGCCTTGACGCCGGCCTCTTCGACGCCCCGGACCGGGCCATAGCGGGTTTCGATCACGAGGTCGTCGGTTGCCATGCGCGTGCAGAATCTCCTGAAAGACCTAGAAAAGGCGTTGCGTGAGGAACTCGACCACTCGCTTACGGGCCTCGTAGGCGGGGTGGCCGTCGACTTCGCGGACCTCGTCGGTGAGCACCGAGTGCGCCATCTTGCCGAAGCCGTGCTGATTGCCGGGGCCCGAATCGATGTCGATCACCTCGAAGGCATCGCCGAGGCGCTCCTTGAGTGTGATGAACCGCTCGCGGGGCGCCGTTTTGTCCTCGCTGAACCGCAGGCCCATGGCGCACAGGCCGTCGTTGGTGCACCGGCCGGCCACGGTGGCCAGCTCCGATTCGCTCAGTCCGGGGTCGCGGCGCCGCGCGGCACCCAGCGGGAACGGAACCGACGGCTGCGAAAGCACCGGCGCCAGCACGCTGTCATCGACCGCGGCGGCCAGTGCGAACCCTCCGGTGAAGCACTGGCCGATCACGCCGACACCCCTGCCCGGCGTCGATGCGTTGAGATCGCGGGCCAGCGCACGCAGGAAGAGCGACACCGGCCGCTGCTTGTTCAGGGCAAGCGCGGCGAATTCCCTTGCCACACAGACTCGTGCGAGGGAGCCCATGATGTAGCCGGCCGTCTTCGCCTTGCCCGGCTCGCCGAATAACGATGGCATTGCGACCGTGAAGCCGTTGTCTACCAAGTGATTACCCAGGGCGAGCACGCCGGGGTGGATTCCGGGAATCTCGGGAATCAGCACCACGCCGGGGCCGCTGCCCTTGCGGTAGACGTCGTGGGTGTATCCGCCACCGCTGAACGGTGCCGCCGACCATCCGGACAGATCAGCCTCTGGTGCAGTCACGTTGACAGGATCCCTTTGCTCGCGCGGGTGAGCTAGCGGCTCGGCAAAGGCGGTTGCGATTGCGTCGCCGACGCCAGCGTACGGAACTGATCGGTGTTTCCGGCGCCGGTTATCGCAATTTGGGTGGCACCACCCGGGGCGCTGAGTCGGGTCGTCCATACCGGCTCGGCGTCGGCGCCGTCTTGGCCGGAACCTTGGTAGACCACCCAGCTGGTTCCGTCGACATCGACCGCTCCCGTCGGGTAGGCCGAGGGATGAATCGAATTGACGAGCTTGTCCTCGTCGGCGTTGCTCTGCGTCAGGCTCAGATACATCCCCGTCGGGCTGATGTAACCGACGACTGAGAGGGGCGCGTTCACCCGCTGACCGCTCGCCGGGTCGGTCCGTCCGCCCTGGATGCCGCCGCGGTGGCCGGAGTTGGCCTGCCAGCCGCCGGGAAGCCGCGGTTGGCGGATGGGAAAGCCCAGAGCGGCTGCGTCGGCGCGCAGGGCCGCGCCCGCGTCATAGGACGGGACGGGACCTTGGTGGCTGCCGAGCTGAAGCGAGCACATGCCCAGCATGCCTGCGAGCACAACGCACCCGATGACCAGCGGAATCAGGGACCAGAACATGTCGCGGCCGTCCTGCAACAGCCGGGGTTTCGCCGGCCTGGGCGCCGGTCCAGCTTGCGGAGACGGCGCACCGCCCACATTCCCATCAAGCTGGGCATTCAGCGGCGGCTCCTCCGTCATCCCCCAAGTATCCCAGTTCCAGCGGACCGATCCGCTTCTGGGACAATCGACAACCATGACAGTTGAGGGCGACCGCTCGACCGCCACCTCAAGCCGGGCCCCGGCGCAGGGTCGACCGCGCGGTGAGGCTCCGGACCGCAACCTTGCTCTAGAACTGGTACGGGTCACCGAGGCCGGTGCCATGGCCGCAGGTCGCTGGGTCGGACGTGGCGACAAAGAGGGCGGCGACGGGGCGGCCGTCGACGCGATGCGCGAGCTGGTCAACACGGTGTCGATGCGCGGCGTCGTCGTCATCGGCGAGGGCGAGAAGGACCACGCTCCGATGCTCTACAACGGCGAGGAGGTCGGCAACGGCGACGGCGCCGAGTGCGATTTCGCCGTGGACCCGATCGATGGCACCACGCTGATGAGCAAGGGCATGCCCAACGCCATCTCGGTGCTGGCGGTAGCCGACCGCGGCGCGATGTTCGACCCGTCGGCGGTGTTCTACATGAACAAGATCGCCGTCGGGCCGGAGGCCGCGCATGTGCTCGACATCACCGCCCCGATCTCCGAGAACATCAAGGCCGTCGCCAAGGTCAAGGCGCTGTCGGTGCGCGACATGACCGTGTGCATCCTGGACCGGCCGCGGCACGCCAAGCTGATCGAGGACGTGCGTACCACCGGAGCGCGGATCCGCCTGATCACCGACGGCGACGTCGCCGGTGCCATCTCGGCCTGCCGTCCGCACTCGGGCACCGACATGCTGGCCGGGATCGGCGGCACACCCGAGGGCATCATCGCCGCCGCCGCGATCCGCTGCATGGGCGGCGCCATCCAGGCGCAGCTGGCCCCCACGGACGACGAGGAACGCCGGAAGGCCGTTGACGCCGGCTACGACCTCGACCAGGTGCTGACCACCGAGGACCTGGTGTCCGGTGACAACGTGTTCTTCTGTGCCACCGGGGTCACCAACGGCGACCTGCTCAAGGGCGTGCAGTACTTCCCCGGCGGCTGCACCACGCAGTCGATCGTCATGCGGTCGAAGTCCGGAACCGTCCGGATGATCGAGGCCTACCACCGGCTTTCGAAACTCAACGAATACTCCGCCATCGACTTCACCGGCGATACCTCCGCCGCCTATCCCCTGCCCTGACCACCGAGAGCGAGGACGCCAGTCAATGGCCTCGAACAGTTCTGAAGACACCGAATACCGCATCGAGCACGACACCATGGGCGAGGTCCGCGTACCCGCAAAAGCGTTGTGGCGTGCCCAGACTCAGCGCGCGGTCGAGAACTTTCCGATCTCGGGCCGCGGCCTGGAGCGCACCCAGATCCGCGCGTTGGGCCTGCTGAAGGGCGCTTGCGCGCAGGTCAACAAGGACCTGGGGTTGCTGGCTCCCGAGAAGGCCGATGCGATCATCGCCGCGGCGGCCGAGATCGCCGACGGGCAGCACGACGACCAATTCCCCATCGATGTCTTCCAGACCGGTTCGGGCACCAGCTCGAACATGAACACCAATGAGGTGATCGCCAGCATCGCGGCCGCCAACGGTGTGACCGTGCACCCCAACGACGACGTCAACATGTCGCAGTCGTCGAACGACACCTTCCCCACCGCGACCCACATCGCGGCCACCGAGGCCGCCGTACGCCATCTCATCCCGGCGCTCGAGGTGCTGCACGACGCCCTGGCCGGCAAGGCCCGCGAGTGGCACACCGTGGTCAAGTCGGGCCGCACCCACCTGATGGATGCCGTCCCGGTGACGCTCGGTCAGGAATTCAGCGGCTACGCCCGCCAGATCGAGGCGGGTATCGAACGAGTCCGCGCGACCCTGCCGCGGCTTGGCGAACTGGCGATCGGCGGCACCGCGGTCGGTACCGGTTTGAACGCCCCGGACGGTTTCGGCGCGAAGGTGGTCGAAACGCTGATCACCTCCACCGGCCTGAGTGAATTACGGACGGCGGCAAATTCATTCGAGGCGCAGGCGGCGCGCGACGGGCTGGTCGAGGCTTCCGGCGCGCTGCGCACCGTCGCGGTGTCGCTGACCAAGATCGCCAACGACGTCCGCTGGATGGGGTCGGGCCCGCTGACCGGCCTGGCCGAGATCCAGCTGCCCGACCTGCAGCCGGGCAGCTCGATCATGCCCGGCAAGGTGAACCCCGTTCTGCCCGAGGCCGTTACGCAGGTCGCCGCGCAGGTGATCGGCAATGACGCCGCGGTCGCGTGGGGCGGTGGCAACGGCGCGTTCGAGCTCAACGTCTACATCCCGATGATGGCCCGCAACATCCTCGAGTCCTTCAAGCTGCTGACCAATGTGTCGAGGCTGTTCGCCGAGCGCTGCATCACGGGACTGGCCGCGAATGTGGAACACCTGCGCGAGCTGGCCGAGTCGTCGCCGTCCATCGTGACGCCGCTGAACTCGGCCATCGGTTACGAGGAGGCCGCCGCGGTGGCCAAACAAGCGCTCAAGGAGCGCAAGACGATTCGTCAGACCGTGATCGATCGCGGCCTGATCGGCGACAAGTTGTCGATCGACGAACTCGACCGGCGGCTCGACGTGCTGGCGATGGCCAAGGTCAAGCCCCAAGACTGAACCGGCCGTCAGGGGGTGACGGCTGTGGTCGATGAGAGTAAGGGTGGTATTCCATGACGGCTCCTCCCGGCGGTCCCTACGGCCAGGGACCCTACGGAAGCAACCCCTATGGGCAGGACCCGAATTGGGGTAGTCAGCCGCAGGGCGGGCCCGGTCCCTACCCGCCCGGCGGGCCCGGTCCCTACCCGCCCGGCGGCCCCGGTCCCTACCCGTCGGGCGGTCCCGGTCCCTACCCGCAGGGTGGCCCGTACGCGTACCCACCGGGTGGCGCCTACCCGTACCCTCCGCCCGGTGGTACCCCCTACCCGAACCAGCAGTATCCCCAACCCGGACAGCCCTTTCCGCCCGGCGGCCCGGGCGGGCCCTACCCGCCGGGACCGCCGCCTGGTGGTTCCGGCTCGAAGCTGCCGTGGCTGATCCTCGCCGCTTTGGTCGTGCTGGCGGTTATCGCGCTGGTGGTGACGCTGTTGGTGATGCGAGGCGGTCATGACAACAAACCGGCCACCGCGCCCTCGACAACGAGCACCTCGGTCTCACAGCCGAAGAACTCGGCGCAGAACGCGACCGATTGCACCCCGAACGTGTCCGGTGGTGAGATGCCCCGGACCGACTCGATTGCCGCAGGCAAGCTTTCGTTCCCGGCCAGCGCGGCGCCGGGCGGGTGGACGGTGTACTCCGACGACCAGGGCCCGAACCTGATCGGCGGGTTGGGCGTCGCCCAGGATGTTCCGGGGGCCAACCAGTGGATGATGACCGCGGAGGTCGCCGTCACCAATTTCGTTCCCAGCATGGACCTTACGGCCCAGGCAACGAAGTTGATGCAGTGCATCGTTGCCGGCCCCGGCTACGCGAACGCGCAGCCCACCCTCGGGCCGACGAAGTCCTCATCGATCACCGTCGACGGCACCAAGGCCGCCCGCGTCGACGCCGACGTCACCATCGCCGACCCCAGCCGCAACGTCAAGGGCGACTCCGTCACCATCATCGCCGTCGACACCAAGCCGGTCACCGTCTTCATCGGCAGCACACCCATCGGTGACACCGCGTCGGCGGATCTCGTCGGCAAAATTATTGCCGCGTTGAAGGTCTCCAAGTCCTGACGCCGGTGGGCCCGGCTACCTGGCCGAGCCCGTCGGCGCCGAGACCTGGGTGGCCTCGGATCGCCCGCGCAGTACCGTGGAATAGCATTCGGCCCACTGCGCACGCTCGGCCTCGTCCGCGGCATCGATGGCACCCGCCGAGCACAGGATCCGCCGGTCGGAGGTTTTGGCGAGGTCGGCCAGCCGCGCGGCTTCGTTGACGGCGTCACCGATAACGGTGTATTCGTAGCGGTTTTCGGCGCCGATGTTGCCGGCGAACACCCGCCCCGCTGAGACGCCGATGCCGAAATCGACTGGCAGCCGCCGCAGTTGGGAGCCCAGCGCGCGGGCGGTCGCCAATGCCGACGATGCCGGCTCGCTGGCCGGCAACGGCGCACCGAAGACTGCCAGCGCGGCATCGCCGGCGAATTTGTTGACCAGCCCATGGTGGTCGTCGACGGCGTTCACGACGATCCGGAAGAAGTCGTTGAGCACCTCCGCGACCTCTTGCGGGGGGCGGCTTTCCGCGAGCCGAGTCGATTCCACCAGGTCGATGAAGAGTACGGCCGCTCCCACCACGTCTCCCGACAGGGACGCGCCCTCGTCGAGGGCGCGCTGCGCGACGTCGGCCCCGACGTGGCGCCCGAACAGGTCCCGTAGCCGGTCCCGCTCAGCGAGCCCGGTCACCATTCGGTTGAATCCCGTTTGCAGTCGCCCGATCTGGGAACGTTCGTAGGCGCCGACGTACGTGTCCATGCGGCCGTGCTCGACCTCGGCCATCGCGTCGACGACCTCGCCGACCGGATCCGAGATGGAGCGCGACGTCAGAATCATCATGGGCAGTCCCAACACCAGCGCCGCCAGCGACACCACCAGAATCGGCACGTCCAGCGACGCGGACTTTTCGATCAGCCAGCCGTATGAACGCAGAACGACCAGCGTCGCAATGACCGCGATGGGAAATGCGCTACACAGAAACCACAACAGGACCAGCCGGGCATACACGCTGGGCACCGCCAGCCGAGGCTCGGCCCCCAGCGTGGCGGCGCGCATGATGGGCCGCAGGGTGCGTTGCGCGAGCAGCATCCCGGTGCCGGCGGCGGCCGATCCGCCGAGCAGCACACCGAGCAGGATGGGCAGCAGAAGTTGTGGCCCGCCAGACAGATTCAACAAGATGAAGATGCCGCCGCTGCATACCCAGGCCGTCACCAGGATCGCCGACTGGCGCCCGGCCAGCTTCATCACGGCTTCGCGTTGTTGTGCAGTGGGCTCGTCGCCCGCCACGTACCATCGCACGGTGGGGGCCAGGCTCACGGCACCGGCCACAGCGACACCGATGATGCTGAGAACGATCAGCAGCACCACCGGCGCGGTGTTCTGCCGTGCGAAGTCGGCGTTGGCGCCGACGGAAGTGTGGCCCCGCAAGGGAATGAGGATGGCGGCCGCTTCGGCGACTGCCAGAACGTACGACAGGCTCAGGTCGAACCCGTACTGAAACAACCACCGCCGAAAAGACTTTGGTTGTCCTTTGGCGTGCTGCCGGGCCGCGCCATGCCATGACGGCGGAATCCGATCCCGGAGCCAGCCCGCGGTGATCATACGAAGGTAGCCGCGTGTGATCCGAAATTTGCGCTACGCACCGTTGTTCGGCCCTCCGGAGTTTTGCCCGGGGATGTCGGTGATCGGGAAATTCGGCATTGGTTTCGGCGAGGGAGTGTTGGGCAGCGTGGGGATGTCGCCGGGTGGGATGTCGTGCAGTCCGTTGACGGGCGGACCGTTCTCCCGGCTGCCATAACTGCTGCCGGGGGCGCGGTTCCCGAGCAGGTCGCTGACCGTCACCAACCGGTAGCCGTTGGCCTTGAGCACCGGAATGAACTGGTACACCAGGTCGACAGTGCTCGAGTACGTGTTATGGAACAACACCACCGAGCCCGGCTTGATGTAGGTCATCAACATGTAGCGCGTGGCCGCCGTGTTCGAGTCGTTCGCCCAGTCGAAAGGTATGACATCCCAGAGGATTTCGGCCAGCCCGAACTGGCCGGCGGTCTGGCGCACCACGGGGTCGGACAGTCCCCCGGCCGGGCGGTACAGGTTCGGGGTGCGTCCGGTCGCGGCGGTGATCGCGTCGTTGGCCTTGGAGAACTGGGCGGCGATGTCTTCGCGCGGGATCATGGTCATGTTGGGGTGTTCCCAGGTGTGGCTGCCGATTTCCATCCCCGCGTCGGCAATGCGCTTGGCGCCCGCCGGATTGGCGGCCACCTTGTTGCCGATCAGGAAGAAGGTGGCCTTCGCGTCGTTCTGCTTCAAAATTTGCAGCAGTCGTTCATCGAACGGCCCCGGCCCGTCGTCGAAGGTCAATGCGACGCACTTGGTGACCGAGCAGCTGAGGTCGTCGGCTCGCGTCACGTGGCCCGTAAGCCCGCCGATCACCAGCACCGCGACGGCGGCCGCCACGCCGACAACCGTGCGCCAGTAGCGCCAGGCTTGGGTGTCGGGTCGTTTCGCCACCGTGGAAGTTTATCGAAGAGGGCCTTACCCGGGGTCGAGCGCGCTGGTCAGGCGTCTCACTGCGGGCCGGCGATCTCCTCGAGCATCTCGGTGACCAGGGCGGCAATCGGCGATCGCTCGCTGCGCAACAGGGTGATGTGGGCGAACAGCGGGTGGCCCTTGAGTTTCTCGATCACCGCCGCTACCCCGTCGTGGCGGCCCACCCGCAAGTTGTCGCGCTGCGCGATGTCATGTGTCAGCACCACCCGCGATCCGGTGCCCAGCCGCGACAGCACGGTCAGCAGGACGTTGCGCTCCAGAGACTGCGCTTCATCGACGATGACGAACGAGTCGTGCAGCGACCGGCCCCGGATGTGGGTCAGCGGCAGCACCTCGAGCATGCCGCGGGAGAGCACTTCCTCCAGCACCGCCGGGCTGGCCAGACCCTCGAGGGTGTCGAAGACGGCCTGCGCCCACGGGCCCATCTTCTCGCTTTCGCTGCCCGGCAGATAGCCCAGCTCTTGTCCGCCGACGGCATAGAGCGGCCGGAAGACGACGACCTTGCGTTGGGTGCGCCGCTCCAGCACCGCCTCCAGGCCGGCGCACAACGCGAGCGCCGACTTGCCCGTACCGGCCTTGCCGCCCAGCGACACGATGCCCACCGACTCGTCGAGCAGCAGGTCGAGCGCCACTCGCTGTTCGGCGGACCGCCCGCGCAGCCCGAACGCCTCGCGGTCGCCGCGCACCAGCTGGACGCGTTTGTCCGCGTTGACCCGGCCCAGCGCATGAGAACTACCGCCGAGCAGCCGAACACCGGTGTGGCAGGGCAGGTCTCGCGCTTCCATCAGATCGATCTCGCCATCGGTGAACAGGGCGTCGATGTCCTCGGTGGCGGTCTCGATCTCGCGCATCCCCGACCAGCCGGACGCGACCACGTCCTGCGCGTGGTATTCGTCGGCGGCCAGTCCCACCGCGGCGGCTTTAACTCGAAGCGGAATGTCCTTGCTGACCAACGTAACTCGCTTGCCTTCGGCCGCCAGGTTGGCGGCGCAGCTCAGGATGCGCGAGTCGTTGCTGTCACTGCGGAAACCGGCCGGCAGCACCGACGGGTCGGTGTGGTTGAGCTCGACGTGCAGCGAACCGCCCTGCGCCCCAACGGGAATGGGCTGATCCAGCCGCCCGTGCATCAGCCGAAGGTCGTCGAACAGCCGCAACGCCTGGCGGGCGAACCAGCCCAGCTCGTGGTGGTGGCGTTTGGCCTCCAGCTCGCTGATCACCACCAACGGAACAACCACCTCGTGTTCGGCGAACCGGCTGCACGCCCAGGGGTCGGACAGCAGCACGGAAGTGTCGATCACGTAGGTCCGGATATCGGTCACGTAGCGCTCCTCGAGCGGGATGAGCCCGCGCGGACCCGCACAGGCATGTCGACGGGAACCGCAGCACCAGGACCGGGGCCGGTCCTTCCGTTGTGGTGACGGGAGGTGCCGCCCTGGCAGCAGAGCATGACGCTGACCATCGAGAACGACGCTACCCCCGTGGCCGCGCGCCCGCTGTGCAGGCGCGCCGACGTGGCGAGCCGAGACCACCTTCGGTGGGCGGCCCATATCGAGAGGTGCGCGCGGGTCGGCTCAGCCGACGACGAATTGCCGCAGTTGGGGCTCGTCCGCGAGCCCCCATGCTGCGATGCGGTCGGAGATGGCCTGACGCAGCTGCTCCGGACCGAAAACGCCTGCCTTTTCGACGTTCTGCACCTTGTCCACATACGCATCGATGTCGGCGCCGGGCACGTCCAGGTCGGCTGCCCGGGCCGCGATCGCCGCGATGGTCTCGTCGCGGGTGTACTCGAGGCAGTGCGCCACGAGGTTCGAGAAGAAGACTTCGTGGCGGCGCTCGTCGCGGGCGATCCGGTCGATGAGACCGGCCAGGATGGGCTCCTCGAGTTGCGCGGCAAGGTTTTCGCAGAACACCGCGTGGGTGCGCTCGACGAACGCCATGTGCACCAATATTTCGACCTGCGAGTAGGTGTCGGCGCGGTAGCCCTTCATGACGTACTGGACGCGGGCCTCTTCGTTGGCGGTGGGATCGACCTCGCGGGTCACCACCAGATACTCACGCAGCGCGATCGCGTGCAGGTGCTCCTCGGCGGTCCACCGGCCCAGCCAGCGGCCCCAGTAGTCCTCCAAAATGAAGTGCTCGACCAGCTCGCGGTGGTGCGCGGCGAGGTTGTCCTTGAGCAGCAGGATGATCTCGCACGCGTCGGTCAACGGCCGCGGCAGCGTCATCGACGACGCGTCCCAGTCACGTCCACCCAAGAAGGCGAAGTTCTCGCCCCGTTCGAACGGCACGTAGTCGTGCGCGAACCAGATTTCTTCGGTGGACAGGTGGCGGTCGATGTTCGCTTCGACGACCGGCTCGAGTTCCAGGGTCAGCGCGTTAGCGACAGGTCTTTCGGCCATGAGATAACTGTAACCCGCGTACACAGGTTCATGAAATCGACCCGGCCGTGTCGCGGCAACTGATGACTTTGGTCCTCAGACGCGCCCGGCCACGCCGTCCGGCCGGGTCAGCGGCCGACCAGCGCCCAGTCCTCGAGGCCGTCGTACAGCGGAAACTCCTGCGCCAGCCGCGTCACACGCTGCCGCAATCCCGTCACTTGCTGTTCGGAGGCCGAACTGCCGGCCGCCAAAGCGGTGGCGATCACGTCGGCAACCTCACCGAACTCGGTGTCACCGAAGCCGCGCGTGGCCAGCGCGGGGGTCCCGATCCGCAGCCCCGAGGTGACCATCGGCGGGCGCGGGTCGTTGGGCACGGCGTTGCGGTTGACGGTGATGCCGACCTCGTGCAGCAGGTCTTCGGCGGCCTGACCGTCGAGCGGGGAGTTGCGCAGGTCCACCAGCACCAGGTGCACGTCGGTGCCGCCGCTGACCACCGACACGCCGGCCTTCGCGACATCGGCGGCCAGCAGCCGCTCGGCGAGGATGCGCGCACCGGAGAGCGTGCGCTGCTGCCGCTCGACGAATTCGTCGGTGCTAGCGATCTTCAATGCCACGGCCTTGCCGGCGATGACGTGCATGAGGGGCCCGCCCTGCTGGCCCGGGAACACCGCAGAGTTGACGGCCTTGGCGTACTCCTGCTTGCCCAGGATCATGCCCGAGCGGCCGCCGCCGAGCGTCTTGTGCACGGTGGTCGAGACGATGTCGGCGTGCGGCACGGGAGACGGGTGCAGTCCGGCCGCGACGAGGCCCGCGAAGTGCGCCATGTCCACCCAGAGCTTGGCGTCGACCTCGTCGGCGATCGACCGGAACGCGGCGAAGTCGAGGATCCGCGGATAGGCCGACCAGCCGGCGATGATCACCTTCGGGCGAAACTCGAGCGCCTGGGCGCGTACCGCGTCCATGTCGACCAGATGCGTCGTCGGGTCGACGCCGTAGAAGCCGTTCTCGTAGAGCTTGCCCGAGAAGTTCAGTTTCATGCCGTGCGTCAGGTGACCACCGTTGGCCAGGTCCAGACCCAGCAGCCGCTCCCCCGGCGACATCAGCGCGTGCAGCACGGCGGCGTTGGCCTGGGCACCCGAATGCGGTTGCACGTTGGCGAAGTCGGCGCCGAAGAGCGCCTTGGCCCGGTCCCGGGCAATGTTCTCCACGACGTCGACGTACTCGCAGCCGCCGTAGTAGCGGCGACCGGGCAATCCCTCGGCGTATTTGTTGGTCAGCACGCTGCCCTGCGCCTGCAGCACCGCACGCGGCACGAAGTTCTCCGAAGCGATCATCTCGAGCGTGTCGCGTTGGCGGCCGAGCTCTTTGCCCAGGAGTTCGGCGATATCCGGGTCGACGTCGGCCAGTGGCGCGGACATCACAGACGTCGAGGGGCGGGCATCAGGTGCAGCAGTCACGGCCGCCAGTCTATCCAGCGCTGACTTTTCGCCAGCCCAGCCGTTCGGCATTTCGACGCTCCTGTAACACTTGCACTATGCCGCGGCTTAGCGAGCCGAGCCCTTACGTGGAGTTCGACCGAAAGCAATGGCGTGCGCTTCGTATGTCGACGCCGCTGGCCCTCACCGAGGAAGAACTCGTCGGCCTGCGCGGCTTGGGCGAACAAATCGACTTGCTCGAAGTCGAAGAGGTCTATTTGCCGCTGGCCCGGCTGATTCATCTGCAGGTCGCCGCGCGGCAGCGACTGTTCGCCGCCACCGCCGAATTCCTTGGCGAACCTCAGCAAAACCCGGACCGGCCGGTGCCGTTCATCATCGGGGTGGCCGGCAGCGTGGCGGTCGGCAAGTCGACGACCGCCCGCGTGCTGCAGGCGCTGCTGGCGCGCTGGGATCATCACCCCCGGGTGGACCTGGTCACCACCGACGGCTTCCTATACCCGAATGCGGAGCTGGACCGGCGGAACCTGATGCACCGCAAGGGGTTTCCGGAAAGCTACAACCGCCGCGCGCTGATGCGGTTTGTGACCTCGGTCAAATCCGGTTCGGACTACGCATGTGCGCCCGTCTATTCGCACCTCAAATACGACATCATCCCCGGGGCTAAACACGTGGTCCGGCACCCCGACATCCTGATCCTGGAGGGCCTCAACGTTCTGCAGACCGGTCCGACCCTGATGGTGTCGGACCTGTTCGACTTCGGCGTCTACGTCGACGCCCGAATAGAAGACATTGAGCAGTGGTACATCTCGCGGTTCCTGGCCATGCGCAGCACCGCCTTCGCCGATCCCGAATCGCACTTCCACCACTACTCGGCGTTGAACGACACGAAGGCGGTCGCCGCCGCTCGCGAAATCTGGCGCTCGATCAACCGCCCCAACCTGGTTGAGAACATCCTCCCCACCCGACCGCGCGCCACCTTGGTTCTGCGCAAAGACGCCGACCACTCGATCAATCGGCTCCGGCTGCGCAAGCTTTAACGTCCCGCACAGACCGGCGGGTCACGCCTCTAGGCGACGCAGTCCCAGGTATTGCAGCCCCGCGAAGGCCGCGGTGTATGCGCCGCTGGCCAGCGTCAACGCGACGCCGGTCAGGGTCAGCGGCAGCGCTTCCGCGGCGACGATCGCGGCCAGCGTGAAAACGATGTTGACTACCACGACGCTGACACCGACGCGGCGTAGTTCCGGCAGCGCCCCGAGGCTGAACACCAGCAGGCCGGCAAGCACGAAGATGACGCCCACACCGTATTCCTGGAAGGACGTCAGGCCGGTCAGCGACGAAATCGGGTCGGCGAGGAAGGCGATGACCAGACCGAACATCCCGGTCAGGGTCGCGTCGGCACGCACGGCAAAACGCAACAGCGAGTCCGTCGAGTCGTAGAGGGGTCGGGTCGGGATGGTTGATACGCCGGTAATCGAGCTCATCTGCTTACTCCTCGCGATGGCGGGTTGGGTCGAACAGCTTTGAGGGTGCCGCCAGTGCACTGCCATATCGACTCGTGACGCTGCCAACTAGTGCCACGGATACAACGACGTGGTGGTTCACCCGGCTATTCCCATCGGCGGGTAAATATTTGACACGCGCCAATCGGCAGGCCTCAGCGGCACCAGCAGCCACAGGCGCACAACACCGTGCCCCTACGACGGCTCCGACCGTCTACCCGTTGTATTCGCTGGGAACCGGCACCCGGCCACGAAGGTCGGCGGCGATCAGCCGGGCCGCGGCGTTCTGCCAATTGTGCAGCGAACGCTGCGGCACCTCGGTGACGAACCAGTGCCAGGCCTGGCGAGCGGTCGGATCCAGGCCCGAGGCGGTGGCGTTCTGCGCGTAGGCGCGTACCCCGACGACGTAGGGAAAGTACAGCGAGTTGTAGTAGCGCCACTCCTCGCTGGTCCCGAAGTCGCCGCCGTCGCGCGGTTTGAGGCGCGCTATGCCGTCGGCCAGCACGGCCTTGAGTTCGTTGGCCCGCTCGATCGGTTGGTCGGGGGCTCCCCGGGCGGCCAGCCGCTCATCGATCACCGGTAACGCGGTCAGCGGGCTGGCGACCAGCTTGGTCAGGTCGCCGTAGTGGCCCAGCGCCCGCCGGGTGAGTCTGGCGAAGGTGACCTCATCGACGTCGGCGAGCGGATGCTCCTGGCGCAGCGGCAGCGCCGCCCCGGTATGCCGCAGCGCGGCCCGATCCGCCCGCAGCGCAGGCGATTTCGAGAATGCCAGCCGGTCGAGCACGCCGGCCAGCGGATCCGCGAGCACCTGCACGGTGATCGCGATCGCCAGGCTGGTGAACAGCAGCACGGTCAGCGCGGTCCGCGCGCCGGGATCTTCGCGGGTCACCGCCAACCCGATCAGCGCCTGCCCGCCGAACAGCACCGCCACCGCCGCCGAACCGGCGAACGAACGGAGCATGTCGGCGCGCAACGCGTGGCCCTCGTCGAACGCGTCCCACAGGGCGACGGCGACCCCGAGCCCCAGAACGTCGCAACTCGTCGATGCCAGCGCAACCCAACTCGGCACCAGGCCCAGCGGAATGATCAGGATCGCGTTGCTCAGCGCGAAGAACAGGGTGGCGGTAATGGCGAGTCCCACCGCGGGCCTCGGCCGCCGCGGCCGGCGCAGCACGGCGGCCATCGCCCCGAGCGTCGACACCGAGATCACCGCGAACATCAGCCAGTGACCCGGCCGCAGCGGCCCGTCGACGCCGCCGGCCAGCGCCGCCCCGAACAGGGTCAGCGCGGCAACCCCGGCTACGAGCAGCAACTCGCCGGTGCGCGCCCGCCGGCCGTCGCTGGGCCGGGACAACTCGACGAGCACCGCAAACCAGGCCAGGCCGGGGACGGTCGCCAGGTAGATCTCGACTCTGCTCAGCGCCTGCGCGTGCGCAGGACTGGCGGTGCGGACCGCATCCAGCGCCACCACGAGGGCGAAGCCAGACAGTCCGATCGCCGTGAGTGCGAGGACGGGTTTGCGCGGATCGCGGGCCGCCAGATAGAGACCCAGCCAGGCGCTCAGCGTGAACACCACCGCCGACAGCGCAGCCATGCACTCAGTGTGGCACGCAGGCGGGCGGGCTCTGAAGACGTTCGGGGGTTACTTGCCGTGCCGGCGATCCCGCCGGCTGTAGTCGCGCAGCGCGCGCAGGAAGTCGACGCGGCGGAACGCGGGCCAATGCGTCTCGCAGAACCACATCTCCGAATACGCGCTCTGCCACAGCAGAAACCCGGACAGACGCTGCTCGCCCGACGTGCGTATCACCAGGTCGGGGTCGGGTTGTCCGGACGTGTAGAGGTTCTCGGAAATGGCGTCGACGGTCACCGCGTCGACGAGCTCCTCGCCGGTGGCGCCGTTGGCGAGTTCTTTGTTGAGCAACGCACGCACCGCGCCGACGATCTCCTGCCGGCCGCCATAGCCGACCGCCACGTTGACGTGGAAAGGCGCGACGCTGGGCGTGGACTCGACGGCCCCGCGCAACCGGCGGGCCGGCTCGTCGCCGAGCAGTTCCAAATCCCCCACCGTGCGCACGCTCCAGCGGTTTGCCGGTGCGCAGATTTCCTCGACGACGTCGGTGATGATCTCGATCAGCCCGGCGAGCTCGTCGGGGTCGCGTTGCAGATTTTCCGTGGACAGCAGGTACACCGTCGTCATTTCGACACCGGCTTCCTGACACCAGCGGAGCATCTCGGCGATCTTGGACGCACCCATCCGGTAGCCGTAGCTGACGTCCTCGTATCCCGCGTCCCTGGCCCATCGCCGGTTCCCGTCGCACAGCACGGCGATATGCCGTGGCAGCTGGGACTTTGAGGCGGCAAGGCCCTGCCGCAGCCGCAGCTCGTAGACGCGATACAGCGGCTCTTTGAGGCGCGGCGGGATGATTTCCACGAACAATTACCCTACTGCCAGCGGTGATCTATTCACCGGTTCTCATTTCGGCCCGGTCGTCTGAGAAGTCGAGACTGCGCCGTAACCATCCCTGGCTACTGTGGATCTTGAGCAGCCTTCGGCGGCTTTCCCCTTCACCCCAAGTTGCGAGAGCAAGACACAGGAGACATGAGCAGCCAGACCAGCACCGCACCTAACCCGGAACCCGAACCCGACTCGATCGTCCCGGGCAACACCGTCGAGCAGTTCGTCGAGGGCGCCGCCCAGGTGTTGGGCAAGCCCCGGATGCGCGGCTGGATCCATTTCGTCTCGGCGTGGCTGGCCATCATCACCGGCGCCACGCTGGTGTCGGTTTCGTGGGCGGTCTCCTCGCCCCGCGCCGGCCACTCGACGCTGGTCTATGCCGCGGCGACGGTGGCGATGTTCGCGGTCAGCGCCACCTATCACCGGGTGCACTGGAAGTCAGACGTCGCGCGCAGCCGGATGAAGCGGCTCGACCATTCGATGATCTTCGTGTTCATCGCGGGCAGCTACACCCCGTTCGCGCGGTTGGTCATGCCGCAGAACACCGGGGTTCTGGTGCAGTGCATCGTGTGGGGAGGCGCAGCCGCCGGCATCGCGTTGAAGATGTGCTGGCCGACGGCGCCGCGCTGGGTCGGCGTGCCGCTGTATCTGCTGCTGGGGTGGGTGGCCGTCTGGTTCGCCCCCACGATCCTGCACCAGGCCGGCGTGGCCGCAATGGTGCTGCTGGCGGTGGGCGGCGTGTTCTACAGCGTCGGCGGAATCTTCTACGGCCTGCGCTGGCCCGACCCGTGGCCGAAGACGTTCGGCTATCACGAGTTCTTCCACGCCTTCACCGCGATCGCGGCGATCCTGCATTACGTCGCCATGTGGTTCGCCGTCTTCTACACGAGCGACCACGCCTGGCTGGTGGGCGGCTAGGGCTGCCTCCTCACCCCGATCAGCCCGGGGTGACGTCATCCTCCGGCGACCAGTAGGCCTTCATCGAGGCGATCTTGCCGCGGCTGTCGAAGACCATGACGTCGATCGGCTCGATCACCATGCGGTGCTCGCCCGCGGTGACGGTCAGCCGGAATTGGAAGGCCGCCTCGTTGCCGGCGATGCGCAGCGTGACCAGTTCGCATTCGCGCTGCAACTCGTTGACCGCGGAGTAGAAGCCGTGGATGGCCTGCCGGCCGATGTGCACCTCGCCGCCGACCGGATCCTCGACGGTGGCGTCGTCGGCGTACAACTCGACCAAGTCGTCGGCGCTGCCCTTGGCGACCAGTTCGATGTAGCGGTTGACCGTGTTCCTGATCGCTTCGGTCCTGGCGGCATTCGGCATGGGACGCAGGGTAACCCCGCGCTAGTGACCCGCAACACCCAGGGCGGCAGCCAGCTCGGTCGCGCCGGTCACCGGCAGATCGCAGACCTGGCCACGGCACACGTAGGCGGCGTCGGCGCCGCCCACGCGGGCCCGGTCGGCCAGCAGCGCCGATGAATCCACTTCCCCGCCCACGACGATCGCCCCGCCCGGTGCCAGCCGTCGCGCCTCGGCCAACAGCGTCGAGGCCGACGGGTCGCAGGCAACCGCGATCTGCAGCGGCCCACGCACCGCCGCTTCCGCGACCGCCAGCCAATGCCCGGCCGACCGCGGCGCGCGTTCCAGCAACACCGAGTGCGCGCCCAGCGATTCGGTGACCGCGCGCAGATACCGCTCGGCACGATCACCGTCGACCAGGTGCGCGGCCGTCAGCAGCGCCTCGGTGATCGACGATGCCCCCGACGGAGTCGCACCGTCCAACGGGTCGGCCGGCCGGAGCACCAACCGCTCGGCGTCGTCGGCGGTGTCGAACCAGCGGCCGGGTTGCGCCCGATCGGCGAAGTGCGCCAACGCGGTGTCCAGCAGATCAGTTGCCGTCGTCAGCCAGATCTCCTCGGCGGACAGCTGATACAACGCCAGAAGCCCGGTGGCCAGCATCGCGTAGTCCTCGAGGATGGCAACGCTGTCGCCGACCACGCCGCCCAGGCTGGCGCGTCGCAACCGGCCGTCGACGACATGCAGATCCAGCAGCGCCCGCGCGCAGCGCCGTGCGGCTTCGGCTAGTTCGGGCTCGTCGAGCGCCACGCTGGCCTCGGCTAACGCGGTGATCGCCAGCCCGTTCCATGACGAGACGACCTTGTCGTCGCGTCCGGGCTGGATTCGGGTGAGCCGGGCGGCCAACAGCGCGGACCGCACCCGGTTCAGCCGCTGGGGATCCTCGGCGTCGGCGTGGGCCTGCAGCACCGAGGCGCCGTGCTCGAATGTGCCGCTCGGGGTGACCGCGAAAACGCTTGCCGCCCACGGCCCGTCGTCGGGGCCTAGCACCTCGTTCAGCTGCGCCGGCGTCCAGACGTAGGTCGAGCCCTCGCGGCCGTCCGCGTCGGCGTCCAGCGACGAGGTGAACATGGCACCGTCGGCCAGATCGTCGAGCAGGAAGCGGGCGGTCTGGGCGCTGACTCGGCGAGCCAGCGGGTCACCGGTGCGGCGCGCCCAGTGCGCGTACGCGCGCAACAGCAGCGCGTTGTCGTAGAGCATCTTCTCGAAATGCGGTACCACCCAGGCGTTGTCGACGCTGTAACGGGCGAAGCCGCCGCCGAGTTGGTCGTAGATGCCACCGCGCGCCATCGCGTTGCCGGTGTGCGATACCGCCGCAAGCGCCGCCGGTGAGCCGGTGCGCTCGTAGTGGCGCAGCAGGGCCTCGAGCAGCGCCGACGGCGGGAATTTGGGCGCGCCCCCGAATCCGCCGTGCACCGCGTCGCGCTCCTGCAGCAGCGTGGCGACGGCGTGATCGCACAAATCCGGCCCGACCGAGGGGCCGCCACCGGGAATACCGGACGCCATCTTGCGTAGCTCGCCGGCGATATGGTCGGATGCCTCTTCCACCTCGCCACGGCGCTCCCGCCAGGTCGCGGATACGGCCGAAAGGAGTTGCAGGAAGCCTTGTTTCGGATAGTAGGTGCCGCAGAAGAAGGGACGACCGTCCGGAGTGAGGAAGCACGTCATCGGCCAGCCGCCATGCCCGTTGAGGGCGACCGTGGCGTTCATGTAGACCGCGTCGATGTCCGGGCGTTCCTCACGGTCGACCTTGATGCAGACGAATCCCGCGTTCATCGCGGCGGCCACTTCGTCGTCTTCAAACGATTCGTGGGCCATGACGTGGCACCAGTGGCACGCGGCGTAACCGACCGAAAGCAGGATAGGCACGTCGCGGGCGGCGGCGACGGCCAGCGCATCGGGACCCCACTGCTGCCAATGCACCGGATTGTCGGCGTGCTGGCGCAGATACGGACTGGTCGCCAGCCCAAGGGTATTCGTCGAAGCCGGGTCAGCCGGGCTCATCGCCGGGCCCCGGGGCTCGCGGCGAGCCGTCCGTGTCATCCGGGGCGTTGCCCCGGTCGACCGCGTCGGTGCCCTCGTCAGCGGCCTGGTCCGGTTCGGGGTGCTTGGGATCGAACGTCTCCGGCACCTTCTTCAACTGCCGGTTCATCGAACGCAGCAGAAACAACGTGCTGATCAACAGCAATACGACGATCAGCAGACCGATCGGGCTGGCCTTGCCGAAATCCGGGCCGGTGTGGTGCGGCGGGCCGTCGGCTTGCCAGCCGGCGGCGGCGAGGAGCAGGTGATTCACGCGTCGCTCTCGATCCCGGCGAACAGGTCGTCCTCCGGCAGCCGGACCGGAACCCGCGACCGCGCCAACTCGAATTCCTCAGTGGGCCAGAGCCGTTGCTGCCATTCGATCGGAGCCGCAAAGAAATCGTGGTCGGGGTCGATCTGCGTGGTGTGCGCCCGCAGCGCGTCGTCGCGCTGGCTGAAATACGCCGAACACTCGACGCGCGTGGTCACCCGGGACTCGAACGGATCGTGCTTGGCGTCCCAGTGCTCCAGCCACTTCTTGAACGGGGGTTCGTGACCGTGCTTGACGGCTTCGTCGTGCAGCAACTGCATCCGGGCACGCAGGAAGCCGTGGTTGTAGTACAGCTTGGACACCGTCCAGGGTTCGCCGGCGTCCTCGAAGCGACGATAATCACCGGCCGCCTCGAACGCGCCGACCGAAACCTGATGGCAACGAATGTGATCGGGGTGGGGATAGCCGCCGTTCTCGTCGTAGGTGGTCATCACGTGCGGACGGAACTCGCGGACCACGCGGACCAGCGCCTCGACCGACTCCTCCAACGGCACCAGCGCGAAACAACCCTCGGGCAACGGTGGTGGCGGGTCGCCCTGAGGTAATCCGGAGTCGACGAAACCCAGCCAGGTGTGCTCCACGCCGAGTATCTCGGCGGCCTTGGCCATCTCGTCACGGCGGATTTCGGCGATGTGTCCGTGCACCTCGGGCAGGTCCATCGCCGGGTTGAGGATGTCGCCGCGCTCGCCACCGGTCAACGTCACCACCAGCACTCGATGGCCTTCGTCGGCGTAGCGGGCCAGGGTGGCCGCGCCCTTGCTGGACTCGTCGTCGGGGTGGGCGTGCACCGCCATCAACCGCAACTCGCTCACGTGCCCCCTTGTCGCCTCTGGTGGTCGCCCGGTTTGACCCTATAATTCCAGTTCCGAGTTCGTTGCATGCTGTCGGCCGGTGCCGGGCAGCCGACAACCAGGCATAACCAGGTATGACCGAATCCCCGATCCAGCGTCCGGAGGCCCGCTACGGGCGCTCCCGGTTGTCTCGTATCTCCCGGCGGTGGGTGATCGTCACGCTGGGAGCGCTGGTAGTCGTGGCCGGGGTCGTCGTTGCCCTCGTCGGTTATCACCGGTTCGGCACCAGCGACGTCAAGGGGACGATGGCCGGCTATCGGGTGATCGACGACCAGACCGCCTCGATAACGATCAGCGTGACGCGATCGGATCCGTCGCGGCCGGTGGACTGCATCGTGCGGGTCCGCTCGCAGGACGGCAGCGAGACGGGCCGCCGAGAGCTGCTGGTCCCGCCGTCGGACGCGGCCACCGTGCAGGTGACCACGACGGTGAAATCATTCGAACCGCCGGTGGTGGCCGACATCTATGGCTGCGGCACCGATGTGCCCGCCTACCTGCGCCCCGCGTGACCTCCAATCCGCGATCGAACTGCGAATATGGGGTCATCAACTGTTAGCGCGGTGGTAACATGGATGAATACACGGTTCCGGTTGGGACCGTGTTGCTGCATTAGCGGCCGTGAGCAAAACGGAGCGGCAGCACACGGGGCGGGACGCGCACACGTCGGGAGCGGCGGAGCTAACAGGACTTAACGCGAACTCGCGGAACAAGATACGAGGAGCACGACGAGATGACGGACACTTCCGTGACCTGGCTTACCCAGGAGTCACACGACCGACTCAAGGCCGAGCTCGATCACTTGATTGCGAATCGTCCGGTCATCGCCGCGGAGATCAACGACCGCCGCGAGGAAGGCGACCTGCGCGAGAACGGTGGCTACCACGCCGCCCGCGAGGAGCAGGGTCAGCAGGAGGCGCGCATCCGCCAGCTGCAGGACCTGCTCAACAACGCGAAGGTCGGCGAGGCGCCCAAGCAGTCCGGCGTCGCGCTGCCGGGCTCGGTGGTGAAGGTCTGCTACAACGGCGACGAGTCCGACACGGAGACCTTCCTGATCGCCACCCGCCAGGAGGGCGTGAACGACGGCAAACTCGAGGTGTACTCGCCGAACTCACCGCTGGGCGGCGCCCTGATCGACGCCAAGGTGGGCGAGACCCGCAGCTACACCGTGCCGAACGGCAACACAGTGAAGGTGAAGCTGCTCAGCGCGGAGCCCTATCACTCCTGACCCGCTTCGCCCGGCACCGCCGCCCTCGCGATCGCCGCTGGCCCAATCGCGGCGACCCGCTTCGCCCGGCACCGCCGCCCTCGCGATCGCCGCTAGGCGAGGGCCTGATCGAGATCGGCCAGCAGGTCGGCGATGTCCTCGATGCCGACCGACAGCCGCACCAGATCGTCGGGGACTTCCAATTGCGACCCGGCCGTCGAGGCGTGCGTCATGGCGCTGGGATGCTCGATCAGCGACTCGACCCCACCCAGCGATTCCGCCAGGATGAACACCCTGGTCTTGGCGCACAGATCGCGGGCGGCGTCCCGACCGCCGCGCATGCGCACCGACACCATGCCGCCGAAGCCGCTCATCTGCCGCGCCGCGATCTCATGTCCCGGATGCGAGGGCAGGCCGGGGTAGAGCACGGTGCCCACCGCGGGATGCTCGGCGAGAAATTCCGCTACGGCCGAAGCGTTTTCGCTGTGCCGCTGCATGCGCAGCACCAGGGTTTTCAGGCCGCGCATCGTCAGGTAGGCGTCGAACGGGCCGGGCACAGCGCCGGCCCCGTTCTGCAGGAAGCCGAACGCCTCGTCCAGCTCCTGCTCGTTGGTGACCAGCGCACCGCCCACGACGTCGGAGTGCCCGCCGATGTATTTGGTGGTGGAATGCAGCACGACATCGGCCCCCAGCGTCAACGGCTGCTGCAGCGCGGACGACGCAAAAGTGTTGTCCACCAACACTTTTGCCGAACTCCGCTTACCCAGTTCGGCAAGGGCGGCGATGTCGGCGATGGACAGCAGCGGATTTGTCGGGGTTTCCGCCCAGATCAGCCGGGTTCGCGGCGTGATCGCGGCGGCAACGGCGTCCAGGTTGTTTAACGCCACCGGGGTGTATTCGACGTTCCACTGGCTGAAGACCTTGTCGATCAAACGGAAGGTGCCGCCATAGGCATCGTTCGGGATCACCACGTGGTCGCCGGGCCGCAGCATCGCCCGCAGCGCGCAGTCGGTGGCGGCCATGCCCGAACCGAAAGCTCGCCCGTAGGCGCCGTCTTCGACGGCGGCGAGCGCCGCTTCAAGTGCGGCCCGGGTCGGGTTGCCGGTGCGGGCGTATTCGAATCCGCCGCGCAGCGAGCCGACGCCGTCCTGGGCAAAGGTGCTGCTGGCGTAGATCGGCGCGTTCACCGCTCCCGTCGCCGGGTCCGGCCGATAGCCGGCGTGGATCGCTTTGGTGGCCAGTCCGGTGAACTCGGAATGTCCGTTGGGGTCGTCGCTCATCGACGATCAGCCTAGGTGACGGCCGGCCTCTCGGCCCCGTCGAGCGGCAAGCACACCGTCGTCATGATCTTGTCCGCCAGCGTTTGGCGCTTCGAATCCCACAGCGGGAAAAGGAAACCGATGAAGCAGATGATCGCATCGACGAAGTGTGCCAGCGAGCGCACCACCGACATTCCGAAGCCGATGGGTCGGCCGGTGACTTCGCTGAGCACTTGGAACTTGAGCACCGATTTGCCGACGCTCGAGCCGGTGGTGCCCTGACGATATCCGTAATTCCAGATCAGATAGAACAGCCCAATTATCGACGCCAGCCACTGGGCGACCATGCCAGTGGTCGAATTCTGCGTGGCGCAGTACTGGTTGACGGCATATTGCGTGACGTCGGTGATGCAGGCGGTCTGTTGGGTGGCGACCAGGATCGCGGTGCCGATGCCGTGCACGACGACGTACGGGAGGATGTCGATGATGAACGCCAGCGCGCGGGTGAGCCACGGCGTGTAGTCCTGCGTCGGCAGGGTGCGGATCGCCGGTCCGGGGGGTGGCGGCGCGTATCCCCCGGCCGACGGCGGGGGCGGCGGGTAGGACCCACCCGGTGGTGGCGGCGGCGGTGGCTGCGAAGAGGAACCGCCGGCGGGCGCCTGCGGCGCCGGGATCTCCTGCCCACCCGAGGGTGGCTGCTGACCGCCCGAGGGCCCGGGCGACGAGGGAGGTGACGGGTAGGCGCCGCCGGGCGGCGGTTGATCGGTCATGGGCAACCTTCCACTCGCGTCCAGCTGAACTAGGCCGAAACAGTACCCGAGCGCGTCGCGCGCGGGCGAGATGCGCGGCACCGCGAACTACCGGCGCCCGGCCAGCCCCCGAGGCCCATCGGAGAGGAAACCCAGCAAGTCATAGCGGGTGATCACGCCGACCGGTTTTCCTTCCTCGACCACCATCAATGCGTCCCAATCGCGCAGCGCCTTGCCGGCCGCGCTGACGGACTCTCCCGCGCCGATCATGGGCAGCGGCGGGCTCATGTGCTGCGCGACCGCGTCGGCCAACTTCGCCCGGCCCTCGAAAACGGCCGACAGCAGTTCGCGTTCGGACACGCTGCCGGCCACCTCCCCCGCCATCACCGGGGGCTCGGCACCAACCACCGGCATCTGGGACACGCCGTACTCGCGCAGGATGCCGATCGCGTCGCGCACCGTCTCGGAGGGGTGGGTGTGCACCAGGTCAGGCAGCTCACCGGACTTGCGGCGCAGCACGTCGCCGACCCTGGACTGGTCGGTCGAGCCGTCGAGGCGACTGCGCAGGAACCCGTACGACGACATCCAGGCGTCGTTGAAAATCTTCGACATGTAGCCCCGCCCGCCGTCGGGCAGCAACACCACCACGATCGAGTCGGGGCCGGCCTGCTCGGCGACCTTGAGCGCGGCGACCACCGCCATCCCGCACGACCCGCCGACCAGCATCGCTTCCTCGCGAGCCAGCCGCCGGGTCATGTCGAAGGAGTCGGAGTCCGAAACGGCGATGATCTCGTCGGGCACTCCTGCGTCGTACGCCTGCGGCCAGAAGTCCTCGCCGACGCCCTCCACCAGGTAGGGCCGGCCGGTGCCGCCCGAATACACCGATCCCTCGGGGTCTGCGCCAATGATGCGCACCACGCCGCCGGAGACCTCTTTGAGATAGCGGCCCGCGCCGGTGATCGTTCCGCCGGTACCGATGCCCGCGACGAAGTGGGTGACCTTGCCGTCGGTGTCGGCCCAGATCTCCGGGCCGGTGGTGGCGTAGTGGCTGGCCGGGCCCTCCGGGTTGGCGTACTGGTCCGGCTTCCACGCACCGTCGATCTCGGTGACCAGCCGATCGGAGACGCTGTAGTAGCTGTCCGGATGCTCGGGCGGCACGGCGGTCGGGCAGACTACGACCTCGGCGCCGTAGGCCATCAGCACGTTGCGTTTGTCCTCGCTCACCTTGTCGGGGCAGACGAACACGCACTTGTACCCGCGGTGCTGGGCGACAAGTGCCAACCCCACGCCCGTGTTGCCCGACGTGGGTTCGACGATGGTGCCGCCGGGCCGCAGCTGCCCGCTGGCTTCGGCGGCGTCGATCATCTTGACCGCGATCCGGTCCTTCGAGCTGCCACCGGGATTGAGGTATTCGACCTTGGCCGCCACGATGCCCGCGCCGTCGGGGACGACGGAGTTCAGACGCACCAGCGGTGTGCCGCCGATGAGGTCACTGATGTGCTGCGCGATCCGCATGCGTTCATCGTCTCAGGCCGTTTCGCGCGGCGCACAACTACTCTTAGCGAAGTTGCGCGTCTATTCCGTCGCCTCGCGGATGTAGTCGCCGATCTGCCGCAGCGAACGCACGGCCTCGGGCACCATCGGCGCGGCCAGCTGGAAGTCGTGGACCTGGCCGGGCCACACCCGTACCTCGGCCGGTACGCCCACCGCGGCCAGCCTGCTCGCCGCCACCCGCGCGTCATGCAACAGCACCTCAGAGCCCGACACATGAATCAGTGTGCGCGGCAGCCCCGGCTTGATGTGGTCCAGCGGCTCGTAGATCTCTTCGGGCTTCCCGTCGACGATGTTCTTCTTCGCCGCGGCGGCCACCAGCTCGGCGAGCGCATCGAAGGCCCCGGCCGTGAACATTGCGTCGGTCTCGATGTTGGGGTGGGCCTGCTTGGGCTCCTTGGCCAGCTGCAGCAGCGGCGAGATCGCCACCAGCGCCGCGGGATCCTCGCCCTCCTCCTGCAGGCGTTGGGCCAGCGTGAGCGCCAGGTAGCCGCCCGCGGAGTCACCGGCCAGCACGATCTGGTCGGGTTCGTATCCGCGCCGCCGCAGCCACCGGTACGCATCGTGGCAGTCGTCGAGCGCCATGCCGACCGAATTCTTCGGCAGCAGACGATAATTGACCACCAGGATGGGCGAGTCGGCGAACTTGGAGAGGGCTTCGACGAGCCGGCCGTGGGAATTGGCCCCACAGGTCAGAAACGCACCGCCGTGCAGGTAGACGATCACCCGGCGGGTGCCATCGGCGGGCAGCACCCCGGGGGCGCGCACCAGCTGCGCCGACGCATGGGGCAGCTTCACCGTCTCGCGGACGGTGGCCGAAGCCGGGATCAGCACCCGTGCCGTGAGGTCGATGAGACCCCAGGGCCACGGCAGGTTGGGGACGTGGCTGCCGACGGACAGAATCGGCCGGATGGTCAGCCGCGAGGTGAGGTTGGCCAGTCGGGCGGCGACGCTGGGCCCGGATTCCAGGACCTCGACCGGGGCGCCGTCGCTGATCGCGAATTTGCGCGCCTGGGCTCGACGCGCTCTGAGGACGTCATGGGGCCGAACGGTATTTGCCGATAACCCCGATTCCTTACTAGGTGCGGTCATGCTCAACACTTCCTACGCCGTTGTAGTGCGATACAGCATGTGACGAGGAGCCCAAGCGTCTGGTTCAGCCGTTTGCCAGAGCGCTCAGCCAATCCCTTGTCTTCAGCTTGACAGGCGTTGCTTAGTGCAACGTATGAAATAGCTGATTTGATACCAGTTTTGCTTCGCACCGTGATCAGTTCGTTTTCCAGCCGCCCGCGCAAACCCCCAAGCCCCTCTAAAATGGGGGCGTGACCATGCGGGTGCCACGTCGTTCGACGATCGCCCTGGCCACAGCGGGCGCGCTGGCCTCAACAGGAACCGCCTACCTGGGGGCACGCAGTCTGTTGGTCGGCCAGGCCACCCACGCGCGCACGATCATTCCCAAGGCATGGGACATCCCGCCGCGTGCGGACGGCGTCTACGTGCGCGGCGGTGGCCCGGTGGAACGGTGGCACCGCGGCATGGCGGTCGACCAGCACCTGATGATCTTCGGCGACTCGACCGCCGCCGGATACGGCTGCATGAGCGCCGACGAAGTGCCCGGGGTGCGAATTGCCCGGGGCCTGGCCGAGCAGACCGGGAAACGAATCCGGTTGAGCACCAAGGCGATCGTGGGCGCCACCTCCAAGGGCGTGTGTGGTCAGGTCGACGCGATGTTCGTGGCCGGCCCACCGCCGGACATCGCGGTGATCATGGTCGGCGCCAACGACGTGACCGCTCTCAACGGCATCAGCCAATCGGCGCAGCGGCTGGCGTTGACCGTCCGCAAGTTGCGCGCCCGCGGCGCGGTGGTGATCGTCGGCACCTGCCCCGACCTCGGCTTCATCAGCGCCATTCCGCAGCCGCTGCGGTCGCTGGCGCACGAGCGTTGCCTGCAACTCGCCCGCGCCCAGACCGCGGTGGTCCGCTCGGCCGGTGGTGTGCCGGTGCCGTTGGCGCAGCTGATGGCGCCGCAATTCCGCGCCACCCCCGACGCGATGTTTTCCGCCGACGGTTTCCACCCCTCCGCACCCGCCTATGCGCTCGCGGCCGACGCGCTGCTGCTCGCCCTCTGCGATGCGCTGGGCGAGGAGGTGGGGCAGCCGCCGCCGAGTTCGGCGGTGCCCGCGGCGACACCGGTGCTCGGTCAGCTGCACACCCGCACCAGCGTGATGTCGCGGCTGTGGCGGCGTCCGACGCCCGGACCTGCCCCGTCGTCGTGCCCCGAGGTCGGCAGCGACTAGATTTGTTCTCGCCCGTCGGGGTGGACCTACCGCCCGACGGTGAAGCGAGCCAGCCCCATCCGTGGGATCTGCAGGGATCTGAAGGGAACCACCATGCCTGAAGCCGTCATCGTCTCAACTGCTCGCTCGCCGATCGGCCGCGCGATGAAGGGGTCGCTGGTCAACATGCGACCCGATGACCTGACCGTCCAGATCGTGCGCGCCGCCCTCGACAAGGTGCCCGCGCTGAACCCGCACCAGATCGACGACCTGATCCTGGGCTGCGGCCAACCAGGCGGGGAATCCGGATTCAACCTGGCGAGGGTCGTCGCCGTCGAGCTCGGCTTCGACTTCCTGCCGGGGACCACGGTCAACCGCTACTGCTCGTCCTCGCTGCAGACCTCTCGGATGGCCTTCCACGCGATCAAGGCCGGTGAGGGCGACGCCTTCATCTCCGCGGGCGTGGAAACCGTGTCCCGCTTCGCCAAGGGCAGCGCCGACTCGTGGCCGGACACCAAGAACTCGCTGTTCGATGAGGCCCAGGAGCGGTCGGCCGCCGCGGCCCAAGGCGCCGAGGAGTGGCACGATCCCCGCGCCGACGACAACATCCCCGACGTCTACATCGCCATGGGGCAGACGGCCGAAAACGTTGCACTGCTGACCGGCATCAGCCGCGAAGACCAGGACCACTGGGGAGTGCGCAGCCAGAACCGCGCCGAGGAAGCGATCAAGAGTGGGTTTTTCGAGCGCGAGATCACCCCGGTGACCCTGCCCGACGGCACCACGGTCAGCACCGACGACGGCCCGCGCCCCGGCACCACCTACGAGAAGATAAGCCAGCTCAAGCCGGTGTTCCGGCCCAACGGCACGGTGACCGCCGGCAACGCCTGCCCGCTCAATGACGGAGCCGCCGCGGTGGTGATCACCAGCGACACGAAGGCCAAGGAACTGGGCCTGACCCCGCTGGCGCGCATCGTGTCCACCGGGGTCAGCGGCCTGTCCCCGGAGATCATGGGCCTGGGCCCGATCGAGGCGACCAAGAAGGCGCTGGCCCGCGCCAAGCTGTCGGTCAGCGATATCGATTTGTTCGAGATCAACGAGGCGTTCGCCGTCCAGGTGCTGGGTTCGGCGCGCGAGCTGGGCATCGACGAGGACAAGCTGAACGTGTCCGGCGGGGCGATCGCGCTGGGGCACCCGTTCGGCATGACCGGTGCGCGCATCGCCACCACGCTGCTCAACAACCTGCAGACCCACGACAAGACGTTCGGTCTGGAGACCATGTGCGTCGGCGGCGGCCAGGGCATGGCAATGGTGATCGAGCGGCTCAGCTAGGGCGCTCGATCCCGGCCGGCCGGCCGTCGTTGGGCCGAGTGTGAAACCTGGGCGGCGAGTGTGAAACCCCGGCGGCGACGCGCCGAGAAGCCCCGGCCGCCACTTCACGCTCAACGCCGCGGCTTCACGCTCAACGCCGCGGCTTCACACTCAACCGCCGTACCGCACGAGAAAGTTCACAACCGCCACGGACGAAAAGACCGGCACGCCAATTGGCGTGCCGGTCTTTTCGTTGAAGAGAACTAGTCGTTCTGCAGATAACTCAGCAGACGCAGGATCTCGATGTACAGCCAGACCAGCGTCACGGTCAGGCCGAGCGCGATGCCCCATGCCGCCTTCTCCGGCGCGCCGGCGCGAACCATCTGGTCGGCCGCGTCGAAGTCGATCAGGAAGCTGAACGCCGCGATCGCGATGCACACCAGCGAGAAGATGATCGCCACCGTGCCGCCGCTGCGCAGGCCCAGGCCGGTGCCGCCGTTGACGTGGAACATCGCCAACACGAAGTTGCCGAGCATCAGGGCCAGCACGCCGAACATCGCGGCGACCAGCATGCGGGTGAACTTGGGTGTCACCCGGATGGCCCCGGTCTTGTAGACGACGAGCATGCCGAAGAACACCCCGAAGGTGCCCAGCACCGCCTCACCGATCAGCGCACCGGCGTTGGCGTTCGACACCGTGAAGTTGGCGAACACGAACGAGATGGCGCCCAGGACCAGACCCTCGAGCACGGCGTAGCCCAGCACGATGCCCGGGTTGTCCTGCTTGCGGCCGAAGGTGGCCACCAGCACCAGAGCCAGGCCGCCCAGCCCGCCGACCAGGGCCAGCGGCATGGCCAGCGCCACGTCGCGGGCGACCAGGAAGTAGGAGACCACGGCGGTTATCGCCAGCACGGCCAGCGTGATACCGGTCTTGGTGACGACGTCGTCGATGGTCAGCGGACGCGAGGCTTTGGCCTCTTGATACGGGGCCTGGTAGGGAGCCGCGTAGGGGTCGGCCCCATAGCCATAGCCCTGCATCGGGGGCGCGCCAGTGCCGAATTGCGCGTATCCGCCCCTCTGCTTAGGCAGCGAACGAAATACCGGGTTGCTTGTCTCCCGCACCGTCGGATCCTCTCTAATTGGCTTCGAGCTGTGCGAACACAATCTCAACGATCGGCGTCGCACCCTGGTTCCCAGCGGACCTGGGCGTTTTGGGGGTCTATATAGCGTTCGCCGTTGTCGTCGCGTTAAAGATAACCCTTACCCGCGGGTACTGCGCCGGTCGCGAGGATCTAGATTTCTTCCTCGGGGCTGGACCGGCGATGGGAGGCGAGGGCGTGACCGACGAGTCCGATGAGGTTCTGACGGAAGTCGAGGGAAGCGTCGGCTTGATCACGCTCAACCGGCCCAAGGCCATCAACTCGCTGAATCAGCAGATGGTCGACGCGCTGACCGCCGTCCTCACCCAGTGGGCGGACGACGACGCGGTGCGTGCGGTGGTCCTCTCCGGCACCGGCGAACGCGGACTGTGCGCCGGTGGCGATGTGGTCTCGATCTACCACAGCGCACGCAAGGACGGGGTCGAGGCGCGACACTTCTGGCGCGACGAGTATCTGCTCAACGCGCAGATCGCCGAGTTCCCCAAGCCCTACGTGGCCCTGATGGACGGCATCGTGATGGGTGGGGGCGTCGGCGTCAGCGCACACGCCAACGCCCGGGTGGTCACCGATACGTCCAAGATCGCGATGCCCGAGGTCGGCATCGGCTTCATTCCGGACGTCGGCGGCGTCTATCTGTTGTCTCGGGCTCCGGGCGGGCTTGGTCTGCACGCCGCGTTGACGGGGGCACCGTTCTCCGGCGCCGACGCGATCGCGATGGGTTTTGCCGACCACTACTTACCCCATGGGGATGTCGAGGCGTTCCGTCGCGCGGTGGTCACCGATGGCGTCGATAAGGCGCTCGACAAGTACGCCGTCGAACCGCCACCCAGTGAGCTTGCCGCGCAACGGGAATGGATAGACGACTGCTTTGCCGGCGACACCGTCGAGGACATCGTCGCCAGTCTGCGGGGTCACCAAAAAGGGCCGGCCAGCGATGCTGCCAACCTGATCGCCACCCGTTCCCCGATCGCGCTGTCGGTGACCCTGGAGGCGGTGCGCCGCGCCGCCAACCTCGAGACACTGAAAGACGTTCTGGTGCAGGACTATCGAGTGTCCTCGGCATCGCTGCGCTCACACGATCTGGTGGAGGGCATCCGCGCGCAGCTGATCGACAAAGATCGCGATCCGAAGTGGTCACCGGCGCAGCTGTCCGCGGTCACCGCGGCCGACGTCGAGGCGTATTTCACCCCGGTCGACGACGACTTGAGCTTCTAGGAAGGCGGTTTGGGATGACAGACACAGATTACGAGACCATCCTCGTCGAGCGCGAAGAGCGTGTCGGCATCATCACCCTGAACCGGCCGAAGGCCCTCAACGCGCTCAACACCCAGGTGATGAACGAAGTCACCCGCGCGGCAGCGGATTTCGATGACGATCCCGGCATCGGGGCCATCATCATCACCGGCTCGGCCAAGGCGTTCGCCGCCGGCGCCGACATCAAGGAGATGGCGGGACTGACGTTCGCCGACGCCTTCGCCGCCGACTTCTTCGCCCCGTGGAGCAGGCTCGCGGCGGTTCGCACCCCGACGATCGCCGCGGTGGCCGGGCATGCGCTGGGCGGCGGCTGCGAGCTCGCCATGATGTGCGATGTGCTGATCGCCGCCGACACAGCGAAATTCGGCCAGCCCGAGATCAAACTCGGTGTGCTGCCCGGCATGGGCGGCTCACAAAGGCTGACCCGCGCCATCGGCAAGGCCAAGGCCATGGACCTCATCCTGACCGGCCGGACCATCGGCGCCGAAGAAGCCGAACGAAGCGGTCTGGTCTCGCGAGTGGTGCCGGCCGACGACCTGCTGACCGAGGCCAAAGCCGTCGCGACCACCATTTCGCAGATGTCGCGCTCGGCGTCCAGGATGGCCAAAGAGGCCGTCAACCGTGCGTTTGAGTCCACCCTGACCGAGGGACTTCTGTACGAGCGCAGGCTTTTTCACTCGACTTTCGCAACCGAGGATCAGTCCGAAGGGATGGCGGCCTTCGTCGAGAAGCGCCCGCCGAACTTCACCCACCGCTAGGACGCTTGGATGAGCGAGCCGATTTCCGCGACACCCACCGAGAAAGACCACGCCTCGGCCGACCACGTCGAGGGGGCCGAGCCGGGCGTCGCACCGCAACCGGCCCCCGCACCGCGAAGCGGGCGCGCAGCGCCCACCCTACCCTGGACGCAAAAGCCTTGGTGGGTAAGGCATTACACATTCACCGGCACCGCCGTCGGCCTGATCTTCATCTGGCTTTCGCTGACGCCCTCGCTGCTTCCGCGCGGCCCGTTGTTCCAGGGTCTGGTCAGCGGGCTGTCCGGCGCCATCGGCTATGGGCTGGGGGTCTTTTCGGTCTGGCTGGTGCGGTTCATGGGCGAAAAGGATCACAGTCCACCGCCGCCATCCTGGGCATGGAAGGTGCTGATCCCGATCGGCGTGGTGGGCCAGGTGCTCATGGCGATCTGGTTCCACGTGTGGCAGGACGACGTGCGCGACTTGATGGGCGTGGCGCATTTGCAGTGGTATGACTACCCGCTGGCGGGAGTCCTATCGTTGGTGGTGCTGTTCACGGTGGTCGAACTAGGCCAGTTCACCCGCTGGCTGGTCCGCTTTCTGGTCGGTCAGGTGGACCGGTTCGTTCCGTTTCGGCTCTCGGCAACCATCGTGGTCATCACGCTCGTGGTCATGACCGTCGCCGTGCTCAACGGTGTCGTGCTCAAGTTCGCCATGCGCACCATGAACGACACCTTCGCGTCGGCCAACGACGAGTTGAGCCCCGATAGCGCGCCGCCGAAAACCCCGCTGCGCTCCGGTGGCCCCGACTCGCTGGTGTCGTGGGAATCCCTTGGCCACCAAGGGCGCATCTTCGTCGCGGGCGGTCCGAAGGTCGCCGATCTGACCGCGTTCAACGGCGCCCCGGCCATCGAGCCGATCCGCGCCTACGCCGGATTGGACTCGTCCAAGGGCATCACGGCGGCCGCGGAGGTGGCGGCCCGGGAATTGCAGCGCACCGGGGGGCTGCAGCGCGCCGTCGTCGCGGTGGGCACCACCACCGGTACCGGCTGGATCAACGAGGCGGAAGCCTCGGCACTGGAGTACATGTACAACGGCAACACCGCGATCGTGAGCATGCAGTATTCGTTCCTGCCGAGCTGGCTGTCGTTCCTGGTGGACAAGGAAAATGCCCGGCACGCCGGACAGGCGCTCTTCGAGGCCGTCGACAAGTTGATCCGCCAGATGCCCGAGGCCCAGCGGCCCAAGCTCGTCGTGTTCGGCGAGAGCCTGGGATCGTTCGGGGGCGAAGCGCCGTTCCTGAGCTTGAACAATGTGCTGGCGCGCACCGACGGGGCGTTGTTCAGCGGACCGACCTTCAAGAACACCATCTGGACCGATCTGACGTCGACGCGTGACAGCGGATCGCCGGAGTGGTTACCGATCTACCAGGACGGTCGGTTCGTCCGATTCGTCGCTCGCGCCAAGGATTTGACGCGCCCCGACGCGCCGTGGGATCACCCGCGGGTGGTGTATCTGCAGCACGCGTCGGACCCGATCGCCTGGTGGACGCCGGACCTGTTGTTCAGCAAGCCCGACTGGCTGAACGAACCGCGCGGCTATGACGTGCTACCCCAGACGCGCTGGATTCCGGTGGTCACCTTCCTGCAGGTTTCGGCCGACATGGCCGTGGCGGTGGATGTACCCGACGGGCATGGCCACCGCTACGTCGCCAACGTGGCGGACGGCTGGGCGGCCGTGCTGCCACCGCCCGGCTGGACGCCGGACAAGACGGCGAAACTGCGGCCGCTCCTGCACTCCGACGAGACGAGCTAGAGCCAGCGGCGAGCGCCCCCGCCGGTGTCCGCCAACGCCGTGTCGACCCGGGCGCCGGCCAGCTCGCTCAGCACGCCGGCGCCGGCCAGCGCGTGATAACCGCCGATGACATCGGTGGCGCGGTGCAGGCCGATGTCCAGCAGCGCGGCCGCCGCCAGGCTGGACGTGTAGCCCTCCGAACACAGGATCACCCATTCGACATCGTCGCCCACGGCCTCGGGCAGCTTCGCGTCGCTGGTGGGATCGCAGCGCCACTCCAGCACGTTGCGCTCGATCACCAGCGCCCCGGGCACCTCGCCCTCACGAAAGCGCTGCGCCTGCGGCCGGATGTCGACCAGCACCGCGCCGCGCCGCAGCGCCTCAGGCACCTCGACGGCGGGCAGGCGGCGATACCGCCGCCGGGCCGATCTCAAGACGACGTCGATGCGGCTCAAAGCGATCCCTCCGGCTGGTCGGTCAGTTCGGTGCGTTCGCGCCGCAACCTCTTGTTTTCGGTGACCTCGTAGTACGACATCGCCGTCAGGGGCGGCGAGTAGGCATGCACGCTCAGGGTCGGCGCGGCGCCGAGGCTGGGCGCCCCCGCGACGGAAACGGGCACCGTGACCGGCCGCGGCGCCCAGACCACGTCGTGCACCCAGCCCAACGGGAATCCGGCCTGATCACCGGCGTCGAGCCGGCGGCGCCGCAAGGCTCGACCATCCCAACGGTATTCGTTCAGCGATCCGGAAATGACGGTCAATGCGCCCAGCGACCCACCGTGATCGTGCAGCTCGGTGGGCTGGCCCGGCACCCAGCTGATCAACCAGACATCGAGTTCCTCGTCGCCGTGGATGCGGGTGAACCAGCGCCGCGACTCGGGTATGCCGCCCTCGGGCAACAGGTGGTCGCAGCGCCCACTGAGCACGTCGTCGGCGGCCCGGTCGGTGGCGTAGAGCAGATCGGGCACCCGCAGCCGGGTCGGACCGGAGGATGGGGCGGCCAGCGGCCGCAGGCGCGGGGCAGTCACGGTGGCGACGGGCGCAGGCCCGGCAAGGGGCAAAGTCACAGTGGGAAACTTTCGGGCGAAAACGGATGGGACGAGCGGCGGCGTGTTACGGCCGACAACACTCGCAAAATCCGAAGCGCTCCATCACGGCCGCCAGTGTTGCATAGATTGAGACCGTGCGCCTGCGCGGTGATCGGCCCCGACGGTGGTCCGCGGTTCTCGTCGCGGCCGGGGTGCTGGCGGTTGCGGGATGCTCGCACGGTGCCCACAGCGGCGCCCCCTCGTCGCCGTCGACGCGGCAATCCGGCATTCCCAACGGCCCGAATTCGGCGCCGCCGGGCTCGGTCGGGCTGTCCCCAGCCGGCGTGACGACCAGGGTCGACGTCCCCGCGGACTCGACCGAAGAGGAGTACTACCAGGCCTGTCACGCCGCGCACGAGTGGATGGACGCGCAGCCCAAGACCGGTGCGTCGCTGTTCGAGCCGTATCTGTCGATGGTGCAGGCGTCCCCGTCGGGCACCGCGGGCAGCTGGAATGCCCCCTGGTCGAAGCTGACGCCGGCGCGGCAGGCCGCGGTGATCGTCGCCGCGCGGGCGGCCGCCAACGATGAATGCGGGTAGCGTCCGCGCGTCGGGATTTTCGCCGCCGCGTAATTGCGATCACGGCTGAAAAAAGTGCCGGCGCCCCCCGGTGACGAGCCCGCTCCGCGCAAAATGGAGGGGTGCCTGACGAACGCCGATCGGAAGCGACGCGGGTGGCACTCGCGCTCGGCAGCGGTGGCGCCCGTGGCTACGCCCATATCGGGGTGATCGAGGCCCTGGCGGCGCGCGGCTACGACATCGTCGGCGTCTCCGGTTCGTCGATGGGTGCGCTGGTCGGCGGCCTGCAAGCGGCCGGACGGCTCGACGAGTTCGCCGATTGGGCGAAGTCGCTGACCCAGCGCACCATCCTGCGGCTGCTGGACCCGTCCATCAGCGCGGCCGGTGTGATGCGGGCCGGCAAGATCCTGGACGCGGTGCGCGACATCCTGGGGCCGGTCGCCATCGAAGAACTGCCTATCCCCTACACCGCGGTAGCGACCGACCTGCTGACGGGCAAGTCGGTGTGGTTTCAGCGCGGACCGCTCGACGAGGCGATCCGGGCGTCCATCGCGATCCCCGGCGTGATCGCACCGCACGCGGTCGACGGGCGACTGCTCGCCGACGGGGGCATCCTCGATCCGCTGCCGATGGCCCCGCTCGCCGCGGTCAACGCCGACCTGACCATCGCGGTGAGCCTGTCCGGCAGCGAGGCGATCACCAACCGCGAACCCGAGCCCGGGGCCACCGTCGAGTGGTTGACCCGGATGGTGCGCAGCACCTCCGCGCTGCTCGACACGGCCGCCGCCCGTTCGCTGCTCGATCGCCCGACCGCGCGGGCGGTGCTGGGCAGGCTGGGCGGGCCGGCAGGCGAATCGGAGGGCTGGTCGGACGCCCCGGACGACGAGCAGCCGGCGGCCGGTGACGACGCCGCCGAACTGCCCGGGGTGGGAACCGACGTGCCGAAACTGGGCAGCTTCGAGGTGATGAACCGCACGATCGACATCGCCCAGGCCGCGTTGGCGCGCCACACGCTGGCGGTCTACCCGCCCGACCTGCACATCGAGGTCCCGCGCTCGACGTGCCGGGCACTGGAATTCCACCGGGCGGTGGAGGTGATCGCCGCCGGCCGCGCGCTGGCGGACGACGCGCTGGACGCCCTGGAAGTCGCAGACGACCACGAGGTCCCGCCCGCGATCGAGCGCTGAGCGCGCTCAAATCGCTTGCGCGCCAACCACTGTCACAAACCCAGGAACCGGGCGATGGCCGCGGCTTCGCGACGGCCCTGCTCGCGTCCGGCCAAAGCCGACGGGATGCGGCAGCCCGGGTCCAGCGCGTTGGGACCGAAGGCGGCCAGCGAACCGGCATCGGCGAAGACGGCGAGCGCCGCGCCGGGGAACGCGGAGACCTCGGCGGCCGGCCCGGCGCCGAACGGCGCCGGCGCATCCACGCCCGAGGGCACCAGGACCACCGCCGTCGCGCAGTCGGCGGCCACCACGAGATTGACCGCACTGGCCACGCCGCCGTCCATGTACTGGCGGCCCGCGATCGTCACCGGCGGCCACGCCCCGGGCACCGCGCAGCTGGCCGCGACGGCATCGACCAGCTCGACGCCGGAGTCGCGGTCGAAGACGGTCAACTCGCCGGTGTCGACGTCGATCGCGGTGATCCGCAACTCGCGGTTCGGCCAACGGTGCGACGGCAGGCGCCGCGCGATGACGTCGCGGCGCACCGGCGCGGGAACGGTTTTGGTGGCCAGCGCCACGGCGCCGATGCGCTGCATCTGTTGCCGGGTCCGGTCCAGCGTGTCCTCATAGGGCTCGCCCAGGGCCGTCAGGAACAGTTCGGTGATGGTCTCGACGTCGACGCCGGAATCGATCTCGGCCGACGACTCGGCGACCTGCCGGTCGAACAGCTCGTCGAGGGTGTGGCCGCTGCTCAGCTGCGCGGCGACGGCCGATCCCGCCGATGTCCCCACCAGCACGTCCGACTCGGCCAACAGCCGGGCCACCACCGGCGACTCGTCGGCGATGCCCCGCAGAACACCTGTCTCCCAGGCGATTCCCGCTATTCCGCCGCCGGCCAGCACCAGGGCGCGTTTGGTTGTCACGTCGTTCACCTTGCCAGCACGGATCAGGCCAGCTGCCGGGTGTTCGGCAGGGCGTGCTGCGACTCCTCCACCGGCGAGCTGAGGTCCTCGCGACGCAGCAGGTGCTTGGGCGGGTCCGGCAGGATCATGCTGCGGTGGATCTGCAAATCCGCATCGACATGGAAGAGTTCACCCGCCGGCAGCAGCCGCCAGCGCGGCTCGTCGTCCATCACCTCGGTGGCGAACACCACCGAGGGCCGCTCGCACAGGTGCTCTGAGCGGGCGTGAATCCGCTTGGTGCACAAGTCGAATTCGGGGTCGCGCGACGCCGCATCGTCGGATCGATCCAGAATGTAGAGCTGATGGGTTTCCGGGTAGCGCAGTGCCCACATGTCGGTGGCGGTGCTCAGCAACACGTTGACGGCATAAATCTGAGCGTGCTCGGCGAGCCATCGCATCGCGTCGGTGATGCCGGCGGTGATGTCGCCGTCGTGCGCCCGGATCGCGGCGGTGATCAACGCGAAGACCCGCTCGGAGTCGGTGTCGCCCAACACCAAATCGTCGGTGCCGACCTCACGCAGCCGCTCGTCGATGACGTCCAATCCTTCGAGGACGCCGTTGTGCGCGAAGATCCGCCCGTCCTGCAGGAACGGGTGGGTGTTGCGGACGTCGAGCGACCCGGTGGTCGCGTAGCGGACGTGCGCGACGACGGTCGTGCCGGTCAACCGGTGCGCCTCGGTCGCGAACTTGGCGTCCTGCCACGCCGCGATCGGCTCCTTGTACAGGTGCGGTTGGCCGTGCTCGTCGAAGACACCCAGGCCGGTGCCGTCCGGATTTCTCCTGCTCTGTTCGGCCAGGCTGTCCGGCGCATCCAGCAGCCAGAAGGTCGCGGTGCACGCGTGTGTCCCGGCGTGTACGCCAAAGAGTCGGCACATGGCTTCCCACGCTAGCGGTCGAGGGTCAGCCCGTCAGCAGGGTCGACAGGTCGCGCAGCGCCCGGCGCGCGTAGCCCTTCCACATTTTGCCGAGCACCGGCAGGGCCCAGGCCGTCAGCGTCGAGCGCGGGCGGATGTCCCAGCGCCAGGTGATTTCGGTGCCGCCCGCGGCCGGGGCGAAGATCCATTCGCCGAGGATGTGGTCGACCAGCAGCGCCATGGGACCGGTGACCTCGGAGAGCCGGTAGCCGAAGGACCGTGGCGGGTCGACGCTGGTCAGTTCCTCGCGCATGCTGGCACCGCCGGCCAGGCGCACAACGCGGGTTTGGCCCGCCGCGTCCCAGGCTCCGGTCTGCTCGCGCACTTCACTGATCGGCGGGAAAGGTCCATACCAGCGGTGAAAAAGCGTCGGGAGCGGGATCGGCAGCGTCCGGTGAAAAGCGTCCTCGACCGCGACCGGAGCAACCACGGATTGATCGACGACGAGCGAATGTGCCACTGGTATAAAGCCTTTCAGCTCCGCGCCTCGACCACCTCGTACTCGTCTCCGGCGTATCGAGACCGAATGGTTTTCTTGTCGTACTTGCCGACACTGGTGCGCGGAATCTCATCGATGAAGGTCCACCTTTCGGGTAGCCACCAGCGAACAACCTTGTCGGCCAAGAAATTTCGCAACTCGTCGGCACTCACCGAAGCGTCGTTCTTGGCCACGATCACAGCGAGCGGCCGTTCCTCCCAGCGCTCGTCGGGAACGCCGACGACGGCGGCCTCGATCACGTCCGGGTGGCCGATCAAGAGGTTCTCCAATTCGACCGAGGAGATCCATTCCCCACCGGATTTGATGACGTCTTTGGCGCGGTCGGTCAGGGTGACGAATCCCCGCTCGTCGATTCGGCCCACGTCGCCTGTGCGCAGCCAGCCGGAGTCGAACTTCGATTCGTCGCGGCCCAGGTAGTACGAGCCGGCGATCCACGGACCGCGGACCTCGACCTCACCGACGGCGTTGCCGTCGTTGGGCAGCACCCGTCCCTCGTCGTCGACGATGCGCATCTCCACCCCGCAGACGGGCTGGCCCTGCGTTCCGCGATAGGCCCAGTGCTGGTCCTCGCCGGTACCCGGTGGGGGCCACGCCATGGTGGCCAGCGGCGACGTCTCCGTCATGCCCCACAGCTGACGGATCTGCACGTCGTGCTTTTCCTCGAAGGTGCGCATCAGCGATATCGGGACGGCCGAGCCACCGCAGACCACCAACCGCAGCGAGGACATGTCGTGGTCGGGCTCGTCCTCGAGGTGGTGCAGGACGCCGTTCCAGATGGTCGGTACCGCGCCGGTCACGGTGGGCTTCAAGTCCTCGATCATCCGGACCAGCGACGGAGGGTCGAGGTGGCAGTCCGGCAACACCAAGTCGGCGCCGGCCATCAGCGCCGCGTACGGCAGCCCCCACGCGTTGGCGTGGAACATCGGCACGACGGGCAGCACGCTGTCGGCCGACCCCACACCGATTCCGTTGGTGGTGCACGCGCCCATGGTGTGTAGATAGCTCGAACGGTGGCTGTAGACAACGCCTTTCGGGTTTCCGGTGGTGCCACTGGTGTAGCACATCGCGGCCGCGGAGTTCTCGTCGATGTGTGGCCAGTCGAACTCGGTGGACTCGGCGCCGAGGACATCGGCATAGCGCAGCACGGTCTTGCCCGACCCCTGCAGCGGCTCGGTGTCGTCGCCGGCCACGATCACGGTGTGCACGGTCTTGAGGTCGGGCAGCACGGGTGCGAGCAGTTTGACCAGTGAGGCGTCCACCAGCACCACCTGGTCTTCGGCTTCGTTGGCGACGAAGGCGATCTGCTCGGGGAACAGGCGGATGTTGAGGGTATGCAGGACGGCACCCATCGACGGCAACGCCAGGTATGCGGTGAGATGCTCGGCGTTGTTCCACATGAACGTGCCCACGCGCTGATCACCCGTGATGCCGAGCCGGCGCAGGCCATTCGCCAGTTGCGCGGCCTGTTGCCCCAGCTCCCGGTAGGTCGTGCTCCGGTAGCCATCCCCGGTGGCGGTCGTGACGGTTCGCTCGCCGTGCACCGTGCAGCCGTGTCGCATGATCGCGGTGATGGTCAACGGAAAGTCCTGCATCGTGCCATCCACTGAGCTACCGCCTTAGTCTCGGCGCGGCACCGCATGTGCCGTCGGGCGCCTCTACCCTAAGCCTGAAATCGGCGCGCGTGTCAGCACCTGGGGAGACTGACGGTTGATCGCGTGGATCCCGTTCGGCCGGGGCCGCTTTGGGCCCGAAGTCAGGCCAGGACCGGCTCCCACTCCGGAAGCTCGGGCAGCCAGCCGGCGACCGACAGCTCAGGGTGGTTCGCGCCGTGCTGGGCGTGCGTCGGTGCCGGGGAGGCGATCCGGGCCGCGGTGACCACACCGGCGTAGTCCGCGACATAGAGTCGGCCACCGTCGGGGCTTTCCACCACGCACGACGGGTGCTTGGACACCTTGACCTCGCCGACGACCTCCTGCTGGTGGGTGCTCACCACCGTGATGCGGTCGTCGCTGACCAGGTAGGCCCGCGTCCCGTCGCGGCTGAGGGTCATCCGCGTGAGCGGGCCGGTGATCTCCGAAACCTTGTGGGTGCCGACGATCTTGGTGGCACGGGTGTCAACCACGTCGAGCACGGCGCCCGCGACCGGATCGCAGCTTGCCACGTAGGCGGTGCCGCCGTCGGAGCTCAGCGCCACGTCGCGGACGGGCAGACCCAGATCGACGATGCCGACGATGCGCGACCGGCCGCCGATCAGGCGGTTTTCGGACCGCGTCCGGGTCTCGATCACGGCGAGACTGCCGCCGGTCGGGGAGTTGATCCCGACATACAGCCGGCGTCCGTCGGCGCTGATCCGTACGCATGCGGAAGTGGTGCCGGGGGCGATCGCGAGGTCGATGACCTCGAGCTCACCGGTGCTGGTGTCCAGCACCGCCACATCGGCGCCGCGAGCCGCATTCCGGCTGGCGTAGAGGTATTTACCGTCCGGGCTCACCGCCAGGTCGCTCAGGCTGTTCGCGAGCCGATGGGTGGCGATGCGCCAGTTCGTGACCACGTCGATGACTTCGATGGCGTCATAGCCGGCGGTCGCGATGCTGATGTAGGCATAGTTGGAGTCCGTCCTGCTCATGGCGACCGCGAACGGTTCGGCCAGCCCGGGCACGGTGCTCGAGACCCGACACGTGCGGGCGTCGACGACCGAGACCGTGTCGCGGCCGTAATTGGTGACGACCAGCCGGCGCCCGTCGGGACTGATGTCGAGATCGCTGATCGGACCGTTGTGCAACGGGAGTCGTACCACCGAGGTGGTGTCGAGCTCGAAGACCCGCCCGTCTCGATCGTCGTGCGCGGCCGTAGGGCCGTTCACATCGTTCACGCTGGCACCGCCTTTGCTGTGTTTGTCGGCTCTGGTGGTCAAGTGGCAAAGCCGCCGCTACGTGTGCGACGGACTGGCCTCCGGATTCACCGGCTTTCAGCACCGAAAGGCGCTGACGAGACTGGTTTTCGGTAGTCTACTGGCCAAAAATCGCCCCACCGCAGTTCGAAGTGCTCGACGTTAGCTACGTCACTCCGCGCACTCAGGTTCTGCTCAGACTTCCAATGGCGCGCTATCGCACTCGCTTACCCGCAGCGAAAGTCAGGCAAACGCGCATCCGGCGGATTTCGGCCGCACCGCTAACAGCCCACGTGAGAGCGCTATCGACTCAGAAGTAAGGAATTCTCAGGCTTTTGCGGTCGGCGAGGGATAGATCACACCGCCGCGTGCCGCGCCAACGCTAGCTGAACTGCGTCTGCGGCCGCGCCAATCTCACGCCGTCGACGGCGATGTCGAGTTTCTCGTTGTAGAACGCGATGAGGCCGGCAATCTGTCCGACCGCCGGAAGCGGATAGTGGTAGGTCCACGCCAGGTCCTCGCGCAGGACTTGCTCGCCCGGGGGCCCCACCCGCACCGACCAGTACCCCGACGTCACTCCCTTATAGGGACACAACGTCCGCGTCGCGCTGGGTTCCAGGTGCTCGAAGGCAACGTCCGTCGGATCAATGTAATACCTTGTCGGCAAACCAGTTTCGAACAGTAATACGGGAGAATTGGTGTCGGCCAGAGTGATTCCGTCGAGTTCGACTCGGACGTGCCGGTGCGAACGCAGGGCGTCCACGCGCGAATAGGGATTGCGTGGGTGACCGTAGATCGGCTCGTCTTCTTCGTACCAGCGCAACGGATTCCACTCGAACCGCACGGTACCGGCCAGCGGGCCGTCGCCGTCGGCGTCGAAAACCCGCGCCGCGGCTTCGTGCGTCTGGCCGGCGGCCACCAGCGAGTGCAGCCGCGAGGGGCCGAATTGCACCCTCTGGGAATGGTTTTCGTCACGCAGAAAATCCGAACGGACGTCGTCGAGCGGGATGTAGTACTGCGGGTAATACGGGACTTCCCACACGTACCGGGCGGCGGTGGTGTCGAAGACCAGAGCATCGCCGAGATAACCACGCACCCGGCGGGGGGCGGGTTCGATCCTGCCCCGCGCGGCGGCCATCTGCGGGTAGTCGGTTTCGGGGGTCATCGCTCACTGATCCTTCGAAGCCAGTCCGGCCGGTGCGTGGCCGATGGCCTTGCGGATGGCGTCGGCCAGCGCGAGCGCGCTCTCCTCGGTCAACTCCAGGGCCACCCGCGCCGACGGGCCCAGCTGCGGGTTGATCACGTCGATATTGACGGTGTGGCCGTAGGGCGCATGGACCGGATGATCGACGTACACCGTCGCGCGGTTGGCACCGAACCATCCCGTCGCGCCCTTGCCGCTGCCGTCGATCTCGACATGTTCGGTGAGATAGGTGCACATGGCGGTGCCTAACCCTTCAGGTAGGTGGCGAAGAACTCGTCGATGCGCCGCCAGCCGTCGACCGCGGCCTCCGGCCGGTACGCCGGCCGGTCGACCGAGAAGAACGAATGACCCGCGCCTTCGTAGGAATGGAACTCGTGCGGCTTGTTCAGCTTGTCGAGCTCGGCGTCCAGCGTGGCCACCGCGGCGGGGGCCGGGAACCGGTCGTCGAGGCCGAACAGGCCCAGCAGCGGACAGCGCAGATTCGGGGCCAGGTCGAGGATTGGCTTCATCGCCTTGGGCATGCCCTCGGGCGGGTCTTCGACGATGAACGCCCCGTAGCAGTCCACCGCCGCGTCGAAGGGCAGCGAGCAGGCCGCCAGATAGGCGTGGCGACCGCCCGAGCAGTGGCCGATGACACCGAACTTCCCGTTTGCGCCGGCCAACGTGCGCAGGTGCTCCACCGCGCCCGCGACGTCGCCGACCAGTCGTTCGTCGGGCACCCCGCCGGCGGCGCGCGCCGCCGCGGCCGCGTCATCCGGCGCGGCACCGGGCGCTTCCCGCGAGTAGAGGTTCGGCGCCACCGCGTTGTAGCCGCTGACGGCGAGCCGGCGGACGAACTCCTTTGTTTCCCTGTCGTATCCGGGCATGTGGTGGATCCACACGACGCCACCGCGCGAGCCCTGCGCCAGCGGCACGGCCTGGTATGCCTCGATCTCGTCGCCGCCGTGGCCGGTGATGGTGATGGTTTCTGCGCGGATGGCGTCTGCGCTGGGTGCGTTCATCCGGACTCCTCTTCTCCGCTCCGGTGGGCGCGCCACACGGGTGCGGAGCGCCGCGGCGGGCCCGGAGCCGCTCCGCCGAGAACCAACGTAGCCCAACCGCGGTGCGGGTTCAGCGCCGCTTGTCGCGCACCTTGTAGGTCGAGGGCCACGACTTTCGGGATTCGTCTCCGGTCAACGGAGTTCCCATCCCGCCGACCTTGACGGCGTAGGCCTCCTTGCCGGGCCCGACCTCACGGTTGGCGTGCTCGGTGGCCAGGAAGTAGAGCTCGTCGATGGTGGCTTCGTCGTAGGCGACGAACGAGGTTTCCCGCGCGACGTCGTCGATCCCGACCAGCAGCCGGTCGGGCAGCAGTCGCGAGGCCACCGCCGCAAGCCCCAGCAGCCCAAAGGGAATGATCCAGTAGCAGAGAAACGACAGCGGGGTCTTCGTGTCCAGCATCAGGGCGCCGGTGGTCCCGGCGGGCCCGGCGGGGCCTTCCACGACCGACGGAATCACCGAGGACACCGTCATCCCGGCGAACGTCACGACCCAGAGCCAACTGAGGATCTTGACGACCCGGCCGAACAGTTCGGTTTTGACGACGTCCGCAGCTTGTTCTGCCGCGGCGAACTCGGCCACGAAAGGCTTGCCTACCAGCACCCCGATCAGGGTCACCAGGAAGATCCCGGCGTTGCTCAGCGGCAGGATCCACCGCTGCAGGAACGACTCGCTGAGGGTGAAGGCCAGCACGGCGAGAATCAAAAGCACTGCGACGGAAGCGAAGTCGAAGAACTGCCACTTCCTGCCCACCGCGCCCCCCACGCCCAGGCTGGCGGCGGCGATCGCCAGCGCGACCAGCACCGCCGCGACGAACGGGACGTTACCGACGAGTACCCAATACACGATCCACGGCGCGAGGCCGAACAGCATGCCCATGCTGGGTCAGTGTATGAGTGGCGGTTTGCGGTGCCATCGGCGGCAGGGCCCAAAGTATTGGTCTTGCACACCGACACGGCGGCATGCGGCGACGCGCAGGACTGCCGAAGACGTTGAGAGGCAACCTATGTCGGGATTCGGGCGGGCGGCGTCGCGTTGAGCGCCATCGCCAGGAAGTCGAGACGCCACAGCGAGCGGAACAGCGTCAGCCCGAAATGCTGCACGTCCTCCCCCTCTTCCGGTCTGACGTCGCGGCGCTGGGCCACGCGCTCGATGATCTCTCGGATCGTGCGACGGCCGTCGACCTGTTGGACGAGAGACAGCTGGGCCGGGTTGAGCTTCAGCGTCGCGCCGGGCAGGTGGATCGTCTCGCCGGACACCACGCACGCGGTGCGCAGCAGCGGGACGTAGTCGAGGCAAGCGGCCCCCGCGAAGTCGATCGCGTAGTCCTGTTTCGGGCGTTCCGGGCGACAGGCCAGGAAGAAGTGAGTGGCGTTCGCCGGTTGCAACCGCTCCATCACCGACCACAGTTTGATGTCGGGGAGTTGGTTGACCACCGAGTGGAACCGGCTCGCCGGCGCCAGGAAGTCATGCGGGTAATACGGCGCGTTGCGCAGCCAACCCTGGAACTCCAGTCCGGCCGAGTGGACCAGATCCAGGCATTCTTCGACGGTGTAGCTGCGTTGGCGCGCGTGCAAGAAGGTGTCCACGAGCGCACCCTCGGACATCAGGTCGCGGGCAGCCGCCAGGTAGGAGCGGACCGGGTGGTCGGCCGGTAGCGAGGCGATCGCTTCGACGACCAGTTGCACGGACGCGGCGTCCTGCGACAACCCGAGGTCGCGGAACGCCGATTCGAGCATGTCGACGCCGATCCGGCCGTACTTCGCGTAGAGCATGACGCCCAGGGCCCCGTCCCGGCGCAGACACCGGCCCAGCGCCGTCAACCCGGCCAGCGGGTCGGCCATGTGATGCAGTACGCCACTGGAGACGATGAGGTCGAAGTCGCGCGAGAGTGCCGACACCTCTTCGATCGGCAACAGCTGTAGTTCCAGGTTGTCCAGGCCGTGCTTGTCCTTCAGCTGCCGATGGTGGTTCAGCGCAGACTGGCTGACGTCGATCGCGACGATCTTGGCGCCGCGGTTCATGTAGGCCAGAACCGCCGCCTGGAAGGTGCCGCATCCCGCAACGAGGATGTCCAGATCTGCTTTATGTGTCCGGTCGGGCCACAGCATCCGATGGGCCCAGTAGGGGTCAAACCAGTCCCAATGGTTCGACGTCCACGCCGCGAGATCGGTTACCGGGGGTGGATATTCCCACCGGTCGTATTGGCGGGAGACGCCGTCACCCCGCGGATCCTCGGTCACTTCGGCGCTGGCTCCTTCGCGGTGGCAGATCGCGCAACGGTACGACGAACTCACCGCACCTGCCACATCGGCCGCAGGAACCGACGACTTGCACAAGTCGCTCGGCCGAAGACCCGCTGGGGGCCGCCGCGTGCAGGCCCCGGCCTATTTGGCGGGCGTCTGCGGGTTGCCGGCTCCTTCGCGGGCGTAGTGGATCATCCGCTCGCTCAGACGGACCAACGGGTCTTCGTGCCCGCCGGGCATGCTGTAGGCCAGTTGGCGCAACTCGATGGCGAATCCGTACAGATCTTGGCTCATATCCACCTGATCGCAAACGGCGTCTCCCGGGGAATCCGGGCGCCGGTGCGTTTGCTTGCCCCGGCCGCGGCCCGTGACCGTTTTGAGCCGTTGCCGTCCGGGTAAACGAGGGCACGATTGAGACCGCACTGGCACGGAGTTAGCAGGGCGAATGGACACCCGCGTATTGCTCGCCGGCCGTTATGAAGTGCGCGGCAGGCTGGGTCGTGGTGGCATGGCCGAGGTTTGCGACGGCTGGGACACCCGACTGCGCCGACCGGTCGCGATCAAGCTGCTCCACCAGGACGTGAGCGCTCAAAGCGGTATGCGGAACCGATTCGAGGCGGAGGCCCGCGCTGCCGCGGCCCTCAACCATCCCAATATCGTCGCGATCTACGACAGCGGCGAGCATGACGGCAGGCCCTTCATCGTGATGGAGCGGTTGCCCGGCGGAACCCTGGCCGATGAGGTGCGCCGTGGCCCACTGTCGCAGGAGCGCGTCCACGCCATGCTCGACAACGTCCTGGGCGCCCTGACCGAGGCGCACCGCGCCGCCATCCTGCACCGCGACATCAAGCCCGGCAACATCCTGCTCGCCGCGGGTGGCGAAATCGTGAAGGTTGCAGACTTCGGGATTGCCAAGACTCCGGAAGCCACCAAGACGCTGACCGGCCACATCCTCGGCACCATTGCTTATTTGAGCCCCGAGCGACTCGCCGGTGCGCCTGCGTGTGTCGCTGATGATCTGTATGCGGTCGGGGTCGTGGGCTACGAAGCACTCGCCGGGCATCGCCCGTTCCCACAGGAAAACATGGCGGCGCTCGCCGGCGCCATTCTGCACGGACGGCCGCCACGGCTGGCCGGGCTGCGACCCGACGTCGATCCCCGCCTGATCACGCTGATCGAACGCGCGATGTCGCTCGACCCGCGCCAGCGGTTCGTCAGTGCGGAGGAGATGCGCGCCTGGCTGCACAACGGTCTTACCCCGGCAGCGGCCGTGCTGGTCGCCTCGCCGTCCTACCCGGCCACCAAGTTGCTAGAAGTGCCGGTTGGCGGCCGGCCCACGAACACGTTCGTCCCCGCGCTGGTCTCGTCCACGACGAGCCGCCGGAGAAAGGTGCTGGGCGTCCTGGCGGTCCTGGCGGTACTGATCCTCGTGCCGCTGGCCCTCGCCCTCGATGCGTCGTCCTCGCACGCACCCGGGCAGCCCGCGACCACCAGCACACCGGCGCCGGTCCCTGTCAATAACGCGGAGTCACCGCCACCCCCACCCCCGCCGCCGCAACAGCCTCCGGCCCCCGTTTTGCACGGCCCTGGCAAAGGACACGGCAAGGGAAACGGCGGCGACCGGGGCAATTAGAGCGCCGACGGGAGACCCGCCTAACAGAACCCGCAGTACGTTGCACAGCCCTTAGCGAGCAGTGCGCACTGCTCACCAGCAAACCTGGTGCCCCCAGTCGGACTCGAACCGACACTGGGCGGATTTTAAGTCCGCTGCCTCTGCCAATTGGGCTATGGGGGCCCGGCGCGAATCTAGCGCGCCACCGCTGAATCCAAGACATCGCGTCCCGCTTGAGATAGCTGAAACCGCTAGATGCATCCGGCGTGAGTGTGGGCTAGGATCACGGCCCGCGCGCCTTGACAACGGTTTTCCGCGAGATGACAGATGACACCGCTATGTCGTCCGGCAGGACGGTGTTAAAACTGCCGGCTTCTTCGTTAAGAAGCCGTAAACGGCTGTCAACCTGGCCCTTTCCACCGGGAACGTGGACACGTGGGTCGTTAGTGTTACGCCAACGCACAGGGGCCGTTACGCAAACACACAGGTCGACCGCACATGGGGGTCGGCTCGTTCCAACTTTAGGAGCAACCGTGGCTTTTCTGACAACACAGACCGAGGAGATGCTTGCTGCCGAGGGGCTTCTCTCGGGTATCAACACCAACCTGGCGGCGCAGAATGCGGGCGCCGCAGCGGCGACCACCGTCGTCGCTCCCGCCGCCGGCGACCCGGTGTCGATCCAGCAGGCGGCAATCTTCTCGGCGTACGGCACCCAGTACCAGACGATCGCCGCGGAGGCGCAAACCCTTCTGCAGAATTACGCGCAAACGCTCGGTATCAGCTCCGGCAGCTACGGGGACACCGAAGCCATCAACGCTGCCCAGGCCACGCTTTCGAATGCCTCGAACCTTGCCGGCGTTTCGAATGCCGCTGCGACCCCGGGCTCGAACCCCCTCGACATCCTGCAGTGGCTGCTCGGCGGTACGGGCAACTACAGCGCCGGGCTCGGTGGGCCGTTCGGCCTGTCGAGCAACCTGGGCAACATCCTCAACATAGGCGGCGGGAACTGGGCGTCTGCGGGGTCCGACCTGCTCGGCCTGGCCGGTGGCGGTCTACTCGACACCTCCGCCGCCGACGCCGCCGGTTCGGCCGCCGACGCGGCGGGTCTCGCGGACACGACGGCGCCGATGGCGCCGATGGCGGGTGGCGGCATGGCGGGCCTGGGCGCGCCGATGGCCGCGGCAGGACAGGCCACCATGGTCGGGAAGCTGTCGGTCCCGCCGACCTGGGCCGGCTCGGTCACCCCGGTCGTCGGCACCAGCGCGGCGCCGCTGCAGACGGTGGGCTGGACCGCCGCCGCACCGCAGGCCGGCGCGGGAACGGTCATCCCGGGGATGCCCGGAATGGGCGCGGCCGCGCGCAACAGCGCCGGCTTCGGCGCGCCGCGCTACGGCGTCAAACCGATCGTCATGCCGAAAGCGACGACCGTCTGAGCAGCGAGCACGGTTGAAGCGAAGCGAAATTCGAACGGATAAAGGGAGCGAGAACACAAATGGTTTTTGATTTCGCGGCCATGCCGCCAGAGCTGACCTCGACGCTCGTGTACACCGGTCCGGGCGCCGCGCCGATGATGGCCGCCGCGGCCGCGTATGCCAACCTGGCCGCCGAGGTGAGCTCCACGGCGACCCAGTGGGAGTCGATCGTCTCGTTGCTGACCACGGAGAACTGGACAGGTGGGGGGTCGGCGGCGGCGGCGGCCGCGGCCCAGCCGATCATCACCTACCTGACCGAGACCGCGACGACGCTCGAGCAGACGAGCGCACAGGCCACGGCGTCGGCGGCCGCCTTCGAGGCGGCGTATATGGGCGTGGTGAACCCGGCGCTGGTTTATGCCAATAGAGCCGCGTTTTACGCTGCGCTCGCGGGACTGCCCTTCACGCTTCCCCAAGTGGCTGCGTTGGAAGCCGAGTACGAAGCAATGTGGGTGCAGGACGCCACCGCGATGGCCGCGTACCAGGCAGCCTCGACGGCGGCCGGGGTCCTCACGCCGGTCACACCACTGACGTCGACCACCAACCCGGCGGCCGCTTCGGTTGCGGACAGCACCGCCCTCGCCGCTGACTCCACGGGCGGCACGGCGCAGGCGTTGGTCTCCAGTCCCATCTCGGACGCATTGAGCATCCCCGGCTACACGACGCCACCGATTCCGGCCACTGGTGGGAACCTCTTGCAGTCGCTTGACGGTTTCCTTGGTACGCCGGCGGTCTTCAACGCCATCAACGGCGCGGTCAACACCGGGGCCTGGTTCACCATGAACGCCATCCCGACGGCCGTATCACTCGGGCACACCCTGGGTACCGTGCCGTCGATCCCGTTCGCGCTGACCGACTCTGTCACGCCGCTTGCCGGTGGGATGGTGCCGGGCACGATGGTGGGCTCGGTGACCGGCGCCGGGGCGTCGGCCGCCGTGGGCGAAGCCTCGGCGGTCGGCGGCCTTTCGGTACCCGCCAGCTGGTCCGCGGCCGCGCCCGCGACGTCGGTGGCTTCGTCCACCGCCCCGCTCGCGGGCTCGGGGTGGACGGCTGCGGCCGAGGCCGAGCCGGTCGCAGCGATGCCTGGAATGCCGGGGATGGCGGCGGCCGCCAAGGGCGCCGGCGCGTACGGCACAGGACCGCGGTACGGCTTCAAGCCGATCGTCATGCCCAAACAGGTCGTCGTCTGAGAGGGGACCGCTGATATGGCAAGAAGGGGGTAGATGTCACCCGTTTGAGGCGAGCAATTAACCGGGCAGCCGCAATCTATTTACAACGCGGCCACCACGGCATTAAGTACAACTGTTAAGACTTCGGCGAACTGAAGCTTCACGATAGGAGATAGCCGACATGGCAACACGTTTTATGACCGACCCGCACGAGAT